>DATGFU010000627.1:0-12772 GCA_035308865.1 Allostellaceae bacterium
CTCATCCGACAGGTCCCACGCCGTGCAGCCGAGATTATCCTTCAGCTGCGCCTCGTTGCGCGCACCGATCAGTACGCTCGACACCCAGGGCTTCCGCCGCAGCCAGTTGAGCGCCACCTGGCTCGGCGGCACGCCGCGTGCGACGGCGATCTCGCGCACCACGTCGACGATGTCGTGGCCGTGCTCCCAATCCGGCACCTTGGGGACTTCGGGCATGGCGGCGATCCGCGTGCCTTCCGGCGGCCTCTCGCCGCGGCGGAACTTGCCGGACAGGAATCCCGAGGCGAGAGGCCCCCAGACCAGGATGCCCAGCCCCTGGTCGATCGCCGCCGGCACCAGCTCATGCTCGGCGTCGCGGCAGACCAGGGAGTAGAAGATCTGGTGGCTGGCGAGGCGCTCAAGGCCCTGGGCCGCCGCGGTCGAGAGGCTCTTCATCAGCTGCCAGCCGGCGAAATTCGAGCAGCCGACGTAACGGACCTTGCCGCTGCGCACCAGATCATCGAGCGCGCGTAGCGTCTCGTCCGGCCGGGTCAGCGCATCCGGCGCGTGCAGCTGGTAGAGGTCGATCCAATCGGTGCCGAGCTGGCGAAGGCTTGTCTCGCACGCGCGAAGGATGTTGTGGCGGGACAGGCCGACATCGTTGGGACCGCCCTTGCCGCCGACCCGCACCGCGACCTTGGTGCAGAGCACCACGTCCTGGCGCCTGGCCCCCAGCGCCTGTCCCAGGATGCGCTCGGACTCGCCGCCCGAATAGCTGTTCGACGTGTCGAAGAGATTGATGCCGGCGTCGAGGCAGAGCCCCACCTGACGCTCGGCCTCGGCCAAGCCGGTCGAGCCGATATGGCCGAAATACTCGCCGGTGCCGGCGAAGCCGGCTGCGCCGAAGCCCAGGCTGGATACTGCGAGGCCACTGGATCCGAGAAGCGCGTAATCCATGGCGGCAGCCCCTCAATGCGTCGTGGCGCGCCGCGCCGGCGTGAAGGCGATCGGCATGTGCTTGATGCCGCAGAAGAGGTTGGACGCCGCGATCTGGGGCTCGGCGGTGAGCCGGACGTCCTGCATGTGCTCCAGCAGGTATTCGAGCAGGATGCGGATCTCCAGCCGCGCCAGATGGGCGCCCAGGCAGAAATGCTTGCCGACGGCGAACCCCAGATGGGCGTTCGGCATGCGCTGCACGTCGAAGCGGTAGGGGTCTTCGAAGGCACGCTCGTCACGGTTGGCGGAGAGGTTCCAAAGCACCACCCAGTCGCCTGCGGCGATCTTCCGGCCGCCGATCTCGGTGTCCTCCGCGGCGGTCCTGAGCACGTGGGTCAGCGGGCTCGTCCAGCGCACGAACTCCTCGGTCGCGATCTTCAGCGCCTGCGCGTCGTGGCGCAGTTCCCGGAGGCGAAGCATCTCCTCGGGATGCTTGGTCAGCTCCCAAAGCCCCGCCGCCAGCGTGTTGCGCGTCGTCTCGTGGCCGGCCGCGAAGAACATCAGGCCGTTGAACGCGAGCTGGTCGTCGTTCAGCCTTTCGCCGTTGATCTCGGCCTGGGCGATCACGCTCATCAGGTCGTCGCGCGGGTTTCGGCGGCGATCGCGCGCCAGATCGAGGCAAAATCCGTTGATCGACGACAGCCCCTTCTGCAGCGTGTCGAACGGGTTGCCGATGCTGAACTCCGGGTCCTCCGGCGAGGCCAGCATGTTGTTCCAGAGATACATCTCGTCCCAGCGTTCCTGCGGCATCCCCATCATGTCGGCGATCACCGCCACCGGCAGCCGGCCGGCCACGTCGACGGCGAAATCGCATTCGCCCCTCGGCAGCACGTCGTCGAGGATCGACTCCACCACGCCGCGCACCATGGCCTCCAACTTCGCCACGCTCGGCAACGCGAACTTGTCGGAGAAGGCCCTACGCAGGATCGCATGCGGCTCGCCGTCCATGGTGGCGAGCTGGGCACCCGCCTGGAACAGGCGCAGAAACTCGTTCGTCTCCGGATCCTCGAATTCCGGGGCCGGCGGGATCGAGGCGCCCCAGGCCTGGCTGAGGAAGGTCTTGTTGTCGCGCAGGTAGACGCTCTTCACGTCCTCGTAGCGCGTCACCGACCAGAACCCGTGACGAAGCCGCCCTTGCGTCCAGTGGACGGGATCGTCGCGCCTGAGCCGCCGCCAGATCGCATCCGTATCGCCGTGCGCGAAGAAGGTGGGATCGGTCAGGTTGTAGTCGTCCTGGTCCATCGCGCCGCTCCTCCCGAGACTTCGTGCTGGTTCCAAAGCCCGGCCACTTTGCTTGGCGTCGGACTCTATTGGCTGCGGCGAGCCGGCCTGCCCGATTTTTTGTGATAGGGCCGCGCGATTATCTCATCCGGCCCGACCGGCTATGGCGACAGCACGCCCGCCGCGCCCAGGGGATTCCATTCCTCGGGCTCGTAAGGCCGGCCAAGCAGGCCGCGGGCGATTACCTGCGCCTGGATCTCCGCGGCGCCCTCGAAGATGCTGAGGATGCGGGCGTCGCAGAGCACGCGGCTGATGGGATATTCCTGGGCGTAGCCGTTGCCGCCGTGGATCTGCAGCGCGCAGTCGGCGTTCGACCAGGCGACGCGGGCGGCGAGGAGCTTCGCCATGCCGGCCTCGATGTCGCAGCGTCGGTCGCTGTCCTTCTCGCGCGCGGCGAAGTAGGTGAGCTGGCGGGCGATCATGGTCTCGACCGCCATCCAGGCGAGCTTGTCGGCGACACGCGGGAACTCGTAGAGCTTGCGGCCGAACTGGACCCGCTCGAGCGCATAGGCGAGGCCGAGCTCCAGCGCGTTCTGGGCGACGCCGGTGGCTCGCGCGGCGGTCTGCACGCGCGCCGATTCGAAGGTCGCCATGAGCTGCTTGAAGCCGCGGCCTTCGATCCCGCCGAGCAGCGCGTCCGCCGGTACCGCAAACGCGTCGAAGGCCAGCTCGAACTCCTGCATGCCGCGATAGCCCAGGACCTGGATCTCGCCGCCGGTCAGGCCCTCGACCGGGAACGGATCCTCCGGCGTGCCGCGCGGTTTTGCGGCGAGGAGGAGGGAAAGTCCGCGATAGCCGGTCTCGGCCGGATCGGTGCGGACCATCAGCGTCATCAGATCCGACCGGCTGGCATGGGTGATCCAGGTCTTGGCGCCGGTGACGCGGTACACGTCCCCGTCGCGCACCGCCCGCGTGGCGAGCGAGCCGAGGTCGGAGCCGGTATTGGGCTCCGTGAAGACCGCGGTCGGGATGATCTCGCCCGATGCGATGCGCGGCAGCCAGTATTCCTTCTGCTCCGGGGTGCCGCCCAGCCGGATCAGCTCGGCCGCGATCTCCGAGCGCGTGCCCAGGGAGCCCACGCCGATATAGGCCCGGCTCAGCTCCTCCGAGACCACCGCCATCGCGAGCTTGCCCAGCCCATGGCCGCCGAATTCCTCGGGCACGCTCAGCCCGAACACGCCCATCTCGGCCATCTTCTCGATGACCGGCAGCGGGATCAGCGCGTTGTCGCGGTGCCAGGACTGGGCATGCGGCTCGACCTCGACCGCGCCGAAGCGGCGGAACTGGTCGCGGATCATGAGCAGCGTCTCGTCGAGGCCGGGATCGCCGAACCCGCTGCCCTCGAGTGCCGGCTGGATCAGCGCCGCGAGTTCCTGCCGGAGCGCAGACGACCGGCCCGTCTCGATCAACCGCTCGACCGAGGACGACACGATCCAGCAGAGCTCGCCCACCGTGATCCGCAGATCCTCGGGGCGGACGATCTCGGTCTGGCTCATCGCGATGCCGCCGCGCAGCTGCGCGAGATATTCGCCGAAGGCCGCGTGGAGCAACGCCTGCTCGAGCGCGCCGAACTTCCCCGCCTCGTCGAGCCGCGTCGCCCAGGCGTGCATCTGGCGGAGACCCGCCGCATAGGTCGCGGCCCAGGCGAAGCCATGGACCTCGCGCTGGTGGATATCGATCAGGGCCGGATCGGGCTCGCCGTCGGGCGCCACCAGCGCGCGCATATGGCGCCAGGCCGCCTCGACCAGGAACTCCGCCGCCGCGAGGCCGCCCTTGGTCAGCTTCAGGAGATCGAGGAGGACCATCGTGCTCAGCCGGGCGTGCGGATCGGCAGGCCGAGCATCGCGCGGCGCCGGAGCCACAGGCTCGGGCGGTAGCGGTCCGATCCGGTGACGGCGGCGATCCCCGTCAGAACCCGCATGACGGCCGTCGGTCCGAGAAGCTCCGCCAGTTCCAGCGGTCCCTGCGGGTAGTTGAGGCCGAGCCGGACCGCGAGATCGATGTCGTCCGGCGTGGCGAGGCCGATCTGGGCCACCTCGCAGCCGAGATTGGCGATCATCGCGAGGAGGCGCGGCGCGATGAAGCCCGGCGAATCCTGGATCTCCACCACCCTCAGCGATTGCGAGGCCAGCCACGCCGACACGGCGGCGATCCCGTCACGTCGCGTCCCGGGCGGCTTCATGACGGTCACGATGCCGCGGGCGCGGCATGAGAGATCGACTGCCACGGCACGGGCCGCGTCGATGCCGAGCCGGCAAGCGGCGGTGGTCGCGTCCTCGCCGTCCGGGAAGAGCAGGATCGGGCTGTCGCCGTCGTCCTGTTCGCTGAGCCGCAATCCCCGCAGGTTGCTCGCGGCGCCCGGCTCCGGCACGAAGGCGCGAAGCTCGACCGGCTCGCCGGCCGCCGGCGGTTCCGGGGCCTTCGCCGGCGAGCCGCCGTAGCTGTGGAAGCCGATCCCGACCTTCCGGCCGAACAGGCCGGCATCGAACATGCTTTCGTGGAGCGGCGTCGTCTTCAGCCGCGGGTCGTCCTGGAAGCCGTGCCAAATATGGCTGGTGACGGGGAAGTTCACATCGATGCCGGTGAGGTCGAGCAGCTCGAATGGGCCCATGCGGAACCCCCAGCCGTCACGCATGACGGTGTCGACCTGCTCGACCGTCGCCGCCCCCTCCTGGACGATGTGAAGCGCCTCGGTCGTGTAGGCGCGGCCGCAGAGATTGACGAGAAAGCCCGGAGAATCCTTCACACGGACCGGCGTCTTGCCGAACCGGACGACCGTCTCGGTCGCACGCTCTAGCGTCGCCGGTGCGGTCGCCGGCGCGCCGATCACCTCGACCAGCCGCATCACCGGCACGGGGTTGAAGAAATGCAGGCCGCAGACCCGATCCCGCCGCCGGCAATCGCGCGCGATCGCAGCGACCGCCAGGGACGAAGTGTTGGTTGCCAGGATCGTCTCGTCGTCGACGATCGCCTCCAGCGCCGCGAAGAGCGCCCGCTTCGCACCCAGATCCTCGACGATGGCCTCGATCACCACGCCGGCCGGCCGCAGCGAGGCGAGGTCCTCGGACGTCGAAAGCCGCGCGTCGAGTGCCTCGACGATCTCGGCCGCCAGCTGGCCCTTCTCGACCAGCCGCGCCAGCCGGCCGCGAATTCCCTCCCGCGCGGCCGCAAGCGCCTCGGGCCGCGTGTCGGACAGGATGACGCGATAGCCCGCGGCCACCGCCGTCTGCGCGATGCCGGCGCCCATGATTCCGGCGCCGACGACGCCAAGCGTGTCAGGGTCGGTCATGAGGTCTCACCGGCCCACGAAGTTCGCCGGCCGGCGCTCGAGGAAGGCACGCATGCCCTCCTTCTGGTCCTCGGTCGCGAACAGCAGCTGGAAGGCGCGGCGTTCGAGCAGCAGCGCCTGCTCGAGCGGCAGGTCGGCGCCGGCCAGCACCGTCGCCTTGATCGCCGCGGCCGCGAGCGGCGGCATGGCCGCGATCTTGCCGGCGAGCGCTAGCGCACGCTCCACCACCTCGGCGCCCGGCACCACCTCCGAAACGAGGCCGGCGGCGAGGGCTTCGGAAGCCGGGATCATGTCGGCGGCCAGCAGCCATTTCATGGCGCGGTGCTTGCCGACGGCCCTGACAAGGCGCTGCGTGCCGCCGGCGCCCGGCATGATGCCCACGCGGATTTCCGGCTGGCCGAAGGTCGCGTCGTCGCCGGCGATGATCACGTCGCAGTGCATCGCGAGCTCGCACCCGGCGCCCAGCGCGAAGCCGCGGACGGCGGCGATGATCGGCTTCGGGCAGTCGGCCAACGCCTCCCACAGCACGCGCAGGCGGGCCATTCCCGGATCGTTCGGCGTGAACTCGACCAACTCCTGAAGGTCCGCGCCGGCCGCGAACGCCTTCTCGTCGCCGGCGATGACGATGCAGCGCACGTCCTCGGCGACGGTCAGGGCAACGACATGCTCGGCCATTTCCTGCCGGAGCGAGAGGCTTAGGGCGTTGCGCCGCTCGGGTCGATCGATCTTGAGGAGGGCAACGAACGGCGCCGGCCGCTCGAGCTGGACCTCACTCACCGACCGGTGTTCCGATGGGCAGGAACTTCAAGCCGTATCGCACGATCCCCTCCTGATCGTAGAGCCGCCGCGGATAGGCCCGCACCCGCGTCCCGATCGCCAGCGCTTCCGGATGGGGAGCGACGATCTGGCCGATCACGCGCGGGCCGTCGTCGAGCGCGATCACGCCGACCGCGATCGCACCGGTCAGCGTCTGCTGCTGGTCGAACTCGGCGGGGGCGCCTCCGGCGGCGATGAGCGTGAAGGTGTAGATCGCGCCGGTATCGCGCAGCAAGGTCTCTGAAAACGACGTGCCGTTGCAGCCGAGGCAATGCCGCCGCTTGGGATAGTTCACGAGGCCGCATTGCGTGCAGGCGCCGGCGGCGAGCCGGAGCCGCTGGTCGAGGCTGGCCGCGAAAGTCGGAAGCGAGATGTAGGAGGTCATGCGCCGCTTCCCGGCCGCGCCAGGAACCCCGTTTCCTTGAGATAGCGAATGTAGTCGATCTCCACGCCGCCCACGGCGAGATCGGCGAGCGTGGGCGCCGGCGCGATCGCCGCGCCGCGCCGGATATGGAGCGCGATCGCGCCCGAGCCGAGTGCGACCGCGAGGATCTCCGCGCCCGGCGGCCCGGCATCGAGAGCGTCCGCCAGGGCCACGGGCGCCGAGGCCGCGCCGAGATCGCCGGTCTGCGCCCAGTGGTCGTCCGACCGCTCCGGCCGCCACAGCTTCGCGGCCGCCTGTTGCAGCGACGGGTCGAGCCCGGTAGCCAGCCGCATGCCCTCGGCCGGCAGATGCCGGGCCAGAAGGTCCAGCGATTGCCGGTCGTCGTCCACACGCAGCTCCCTGTCCTCGCGCCATGTGCCGCCGGCCCGGCGCATCCGGCTGCCGAACGTCTCGCGGCTGACCGCGACAGTGCGCAGGATCTCGGCGCCCGACCCGGCGGCGCTCACCAGGAAGGCGGCGGCGCCGGCACCGAGCGCGTGTTCGAAGGACGAGGCGGGATGGGCGCGCGGCGCATCGGTCGCGATCGCCATCGCCGTCGCGCCGGGATTGGCAGTGCAGAAATCGGCGGCGGCGGCGAGCGCCTGCAGGCCGGCCTGGGGCGAGCCGCGGATCTCGACGACGCGCACGGCCGTCTCGCCGGTCAGCATCGAGAGGATCGAGCTGCTGCTGGGCTTCTCCTCGTAGGGCAGCGTCGTCGCCCCGACGAAGAGCGCGTCGAAATGTTGCGCCTCCGCTGGCGCGCGCTCCAGGCAGGCGCGGCCTGCGGTGGCCCCCAGTGTCACCGCATCCTCGTCGAACGCGGTCACCGCCTTGCGCTTCAGGCCGCGCGCCGAGCACCCACCCCAAGCGGCATAGGACGCGGCCGGCAAGCGGAGGGATGGGAGCGCGATGGCCCAGGACACGATGCTGGCCATCACTCGACCGCCCGGAGAATGTGAACCGCGGCGGACCCGCCGGAGCCGCCGACATTATGCGCGAGCCCGTGGCGCGGGTTGCGGAGCTGGCGTTCCGGTGCAGCGGCGCGGCCGCGCAACTGCATCGCGATCTCGTAGATCTGGCCGGTTCCGGTGGCGCCGATCGGGTGGCCCTTGCCGATGAGGCCGCCCGAATTGTTGACCGGACGTGCGCCGTCGCGCCGCGTGGCGCCGCTTTCGACATAGGCGCCGGCCTCGCGCCGCTCGCAGAAGCCGAGATCCGCGTAGGCGAGGATCTCGCCGATCGTGAAGCAGTCGTGGACTTCCGCGAAATCGATGTCCGCCGGCCCGAGCCCGGCCATCGCATAGGCCTCGCGCGCGGCCCGCACCACCGCCGGCATCGTCGTCATGTCGGGCCGGTCGTGCACCGCGACGAAATCCGATCCCGCGCCCGAGCCGATCACCGCGACCGGTTGGTCGGTGAAGTCGCGGGCGATCTCGGCGTCGCACAGCAGGATGCAGGACGCGCCGTCAGTGATGCCGCACGCGTCGGCCAACGTGAACGGCGCCGCGAGGTTCGGCGCCTTCAGGGCCCGCTCCAGCTCGATCGCCTGGCGGAACTGCGCCTTGGGATTGGCGACGGCATTGCCGCGATTCTTCACGGCGACGGCGGTGATCTGTGCCTTGGTGGTGCCGTGCTCGTGCATGTGGCGGCGCGCCATCATCGCATAGATGCCCGGGAAGTTGGTGCCGGCGAGGCGCTCCCATTCGACGTCGCCGGAAACGCCGAGCCACGAACGGTTCCGCTCGCGCGGCAGGTCGGACATCTTCTCGACGCCGGCCGCACAGGCGATCCGCGCCCGGCCGGACGCGATGGCGGCGAAGGCGTCGCGGAAGGCGAAGCCCGAGGAGGCGCAGGCGTTCTCGATATGGCGCGCCGGCACGCCCGGCATGCCGCCCGCCTCCATCATCAGCGGCGCCAGGTTGCCGAGCTGAGCGCCGCCGGTCGACAGGCTGCCGATGAAGGCCTCGTCCACGTCCCGCAGATCGATGCCGCGGTCGACATCCGCGACGCAGCTCTGCACCGCCTCGAAGAACAGATCCTTCAATGTCCTTTCGGGAAACAATCCGTAAGTGGATTGCCCGGCGCCGATCACCGCAACCGCTCTCATACCCTGTCGCTCATTGCGCTCGCCTGATTCCGCAGCAACGGATTCAGTCGAAGCCAACCATAAGGCCGCAATCGATTTTTCGTTATGTCCGCGTGACCGACCCTCATACGCGGCCAAAACCTGCGAGATCTTGGCAGGAACAGCGCGGGGAGGCGCGTCAATGACGCTTTGTCATCGCAACATCAGAAAAATTGGCTTGTCGCCGCCGGGACCGGTTCGAACTATGCCAGCGGTCTGCGCCGGCGGCATAATTCCGCTCCGCGCGGCGATAACGGCAGGCCGGTCCGCGCCGAGGAAACGGGGATGAATTTCGATTTCTCGGCGGAAGTGAAGATGATGGGCGAGGAGGCGCGGCGCTTTCTGAGCGACCGCGGCGCGATTCGCTCGCTCCGCCGGCTCTATGACTCCGACGAGCCCTTCGACCGCGGCCTGTGGCAGGCGATCGCCGAGATGGGGTGGCTCGGCGCGATCGTTCCCGAGGAGCATGGCGGCAGCGCGCTGGGATACGAGGCGTTGTGCATCCTGGCCGGCGAGATCGGCGCGGCGCTGCCGCCGTTGCCCTTCGCGGCGACCAGCTATTTCGTCATCGACACGCTGGTCCGCAGCGGCAGCGAAGCGCAGAAATCGGAATACCTGCCGCGGCTTGCGGCAGGCGAGCTGACCGGCACCTTCGCCCTCGCCGAGGGCCTGGGCAACCCGTCGCCGAAAGCGATCGAGGCGCGCGTCGAGCGCGGCCGGCTCACGGGAGTGAAGCAGCCGGTCGTTTATGGCGCTGTCGCCGATCTCGCTGTCGTCGTCGCGGTCGATGAGACCGACGAGCCGGGGCTCAAACTCGTCGATCTGACGGCTGGCGGCGTCGAGCGGCATCCCATCGAGACCTTCGACCGCTCCCGCCGCGAGGCCACCCTCCGCTTCAATGATGCGCCGTGCCATCCTTTGGGCGAAGGGGGATGGGGCGACGTACTGCGCGCGCTCGACCGTGCAGCGATCCTTCTCGCCTTCGAGCAGGTCGGCGGCGCCCAGGCCTGCCTCGACATGGCGCGGGACTACGCGCTGGAGCGCTATGCCTTCGGCCGGCCGATCGGCTCGTTCCAGGCGATCAAGCACAAGCTCGCCGATGTTTATGTCGCGCTCGAACTGGCCCGCGCCCATTGCTACTACGGCGCCTGGGCGCTGGAGACGGGCTCGGCCGAGCTGCCGGTGGCCGCGGCGGCCGCGCGGGTGGCGGCGAGCGAGGCCTATCACCAGGCGTCGAAGGAGAACATCCAGACCCATGGCGGCATGGGCATCACCTGGGAGCTCGACTGCCATTTCTATTACCGCCGCGCCAAGTCGCTGAGCCTTGAGCTGGGCAGCCCGGGTTTCTGGAAGGACCGGCTGATCGGCGCGATCGAGGCAGCGCGGGAGTAGCAAGATGGATTTCGACGACCTGCCCGAAGAGGCCGCGTTCCGCGCCGAAGTGCGTGACTTCCTCGATGCCAATGCCGAGCGCAGGACCGGCGCCGAACGCATCGACCGCAGTCATACTCTCGACGCGGCGGCGATCGCCCGGGCGAAGGTGTGGCAGGCGAAGAAGGCCGATGCCGGCTTCGCCGCGATCACCTGGCCGGTGCGCTACGGCGGCCGCGGCGGCAGCATGGTGCAGCAGATCATCTATAGCCAGGAGGAAGAGCGCTACGTCACCCCGCGCAGCGTCTTCAACCAGGGGATCGGGCTCGCCATTCCGACCATGATGGCCTACGGCGCCGAGGCGATGCTGGAGCGCTACGCGCGGCCGGCGATGCGCGGGGAAGAGGTCTGGTGCCAGCTCTTCTCCGAGCCCGCCGCGGGATCCGATCTCGCGGGGCTGCGCACGCAGGCAGTGCGCCACGGCGACGAGTGGATCGTCAACGGCCAGAAAATCTGGACCTCGAATGCGCATTTCTCGGATTTCGGCGTGCTGGTCACGCGCTCCGATCCGACCGTGCCGAAGCATGCCGGGCTGACCTATTTCATCGTCGACATGAAATCGCCGGGCATCGAGGCCCGGCCGATCAAGCAGATCTACGGCACCTCCAACTTCAACGAGGTGTTCCTGACCGATGTGCGCATCCCCGACGCCAACCGCATCGGCGAGGTCGGCGCCGGCTGGAAGGTCGCGACCACGACGCTGATGAACGAGCGCTTCACGGTGGCCGAGACCGAGGGGCCGGATTTCGACGACATCTTCGCGCTGGCCGGCGAGCTCGACGCGCGCGGCGACCCGGCGGTGCGGCAACGCCTCGCCGACTGGTACGTGCGCAGCCGCGGCCTGAAGCTCATCCGGCTGCGCAGCTTCACCGCGCTGTCGCAGGGTCGCCAGCCCGGGCCGGAATCCTCGATCGGCAAGCTGGTGAGCGCGACCCGGCTGCAGGAGGTCTCGGCCTTCGGCATGGAGCTGATGGGGATGGGCGGCACGATGATGGACCCGGCGTTGGTGCCGATGGATGCCTGGTTCCAGGGCGCCTTCCTCTATTCGCCGAGCAAGCGCATCTCCGGCGGCACCGACGAAATCCTGCGCAACATCATCGCCGAGCGGGTTCTCGGGCTTCCCGGCGATGTGCGGGCGGACAAGAACCTTCCCTTCAACCGGATCCCGACGGGGCGGCGATGAGCAGCCGCGCCGCCTGGCGAAGGAACCGCCGCCCGGTCTACGGCAGGGCGGAGCTCAAGCGCCTGATCGAGCCCGAGACCGTCGCGATCGTGGGATTGTCGCGCAGCGAGACCTCGTTCGGCGCGCGGACGCGGCGCAATCTCCAGCATTGCGAGACCATCCGACTCTACGGCGTCAATCCGGGCGCTGCGGAGGTACATGGCGTGCCCTGCGTGCCCACCATCGCCGAGCTGCCGGAGCGGACCGACTGCGCGATCATCGCGGTGCCGCAGGAGAGCGTCGAGACACTGGTCGAGCAATGCGCCGAGCGCGGCTTCGGCGCCTGCATCATCTACGCTTCCGGCTATGCCGAGACCGGCCTGCCGGAAAAGGTGCGGCTGCAGGAGCGGCTGGCCGAGATCGGCCGCGCCGCGAACATGCGGATCGTCGGCCCGAACTGCATCGGCGTGATCAACAACCTGACCCGGGCCGGGCTGATCTTCGTCGCGACCTACGCGACCCTGCCGTGGCGGCCGGGTGGGGTGGGGCTGGTCTCGCAATCGGGCGGGCTCGGCCATGCCATGACCCAGGCGGTCGAGCGCGGCGGCAGCTTCAGCCATTTCTTCGCCGCCGGGAATTCCTGCGACGTCGATGTCTGCGACTATGTCAGCTACCTCGCCGATGAGCCGCGCTGCCGCGCCATCGTCTGCGCCGCCGAGGGGCTGAAGGACGGCGACCGGCTGCTGGAGGCGGCCGAGAAGGCCTTCGCGGCCGAAAAGCCGATCGTCATGTACAAATTCGCCACCGCCGCCGCGGCAGCCGAGGCGGCGATGTCGCATACCGGCACGCTCGCCGGCTCGAACGCGGCCTACGAGGCGGCCTTCCGGCTCGGCAGCATCATCGAGGCGAAGAACTTCGAGGACCTCTACGAGACCGCGAGCTTCCTGGCGAAGGCGGGAAAGCCGCTGGCGAGCGGCGTCGCGGCCGTCACGGCCTCGGGCGGCGCCAGCGTCATCACCCTCGACCGGGCGGAGCAGGCCGGCGTCGCCATGCCCAAGCCGTCCGAGGCGACGCGTGCGATCCTCACCGCCGCCATCCCGGAATTCGGCTCGCCGTCGAATCCTTGCGACGTCACCGCCCAGGTCGCCGGCAATCCGGAGTCATACGGCGCCTGCGCCGAGGCGCTGTTGTGCGACCCGGCCTACGGCGCGCTCGTCGTGATGTCGCCGACCATCACCGCCGCCTCCACGCCGAAGCAGGCGGCGATGT
>DATGFU010000628.1:0-1846 GCA_035308865.1 Allostellaceae bacterium
CGGACTGCCTTGGGATCGTGCTTTGGGTCGGCGCTGTAGACGCCGTCGACCTTGGTCGCCTTCAGGAGCGCCTGGCAGCCCATCTCGGAAGCGCGAAGCGCGGCCGCCGTATCCGTCGTGACGAAGGGATTGCCGGTGCCGGCGGCAAAGATCACCACGCGGCCCTTTTCCATGTGGCGGATGGCTCGGCGACGGATGAAGGGCTCGCAGACCGATTGCATCGAGATCGCCGACTGCACGCGGGTGTTGATACCCTGCCGCTCGAGCGCCGACTGCATTGCCAGCGAGTTCATCACCGTCGCCAGCATGCCCATGTAGTCGGCCTGCGCCCGCTCCATGCCGGCCGCCGCGCCCATGATGCCGCGGAAGATGTTGCCGCCGCCGATGACGAGGCAGACCTCGACGCCGAGGTCGAGGACGGCCTTCACCTCCTGCGCGATCCGCGCCAGCATCGCTGGATCGAGACCGTATTCGCGCTCGCCCATCAGCGCCTCGCCGGACAGCTTCAGGAGGACGCGGCGATAGACGGGAACGGCCATGATCGAATTGCAAACTCGCTTAGCGGCGACCGGTCACTGATACTGCGGTCGTCCGCCCAGCGCAAAGGGGCAATCGTGGGAAACGGTCCGGTAGCAAGACCGCCCGGCGTCATCCCGCAGATGCGGAATGACGCCGGTCTTTCGCAGGGTTAGCCGCGCGCCGCGGCGACCTCTGCCGCGAAGTCGGACTCGCCCTTGTCGATGCCCTCGCCCAACGCGAACCGGACGAAGCCGGCGAGCTTGATCGGCTTGCCGGCTTCCTTCGCAGCTTGCTCGACCACGGCAGCGACCTTGGTCTTGCCGTCGATCACGTAGATCTGCTCCAGCAGGGCAACCTGCTGGTGATATTTGCGGATCTGGCCCTCGACGATCCCCGGGATGCGATCGGCAGGCTTGCCTTCGGCCTGCGCTTTCTCGGTCAGGATCGCGCGCTCGCGCTCGACGGCCGCCGGATCGAGCGACCCGACATCGAGCGCGTGCGGCGACGCCGCCGCGACGTGCATCGCCAACTGTTTTGCAAGCACCGCCAGCGGATCCGTGTCGGCCGGCGACTCCAGCGCGACAAGCACGCCGATCTTGCCCAGGCCCGGTGCAGCCGAATTGTGGACGTAGCCGATGACGACGCCCTCGCTCACCTCGAGCCGGCGGGCCCGGCGCAGCGACATGTTCTCGCCGATCGTCGCGATGAGCTCGGTGAGCGCGGTCTCGACCGGGCCCCCGTGGCCCGGCAGGCTTGCGGCCTTGATTGAGTCGAGCGACTCGCCCTTCTCCAGCACGACCCGCGTCACGCCAGCGACGAAGCCTTGGAACTTGTCGTTGCGTGCGACGAAATCGGTTTCGCTGTTGACCTCGACGACGGCACCGGCGCGGCCCTCGGTCAGCACGCCGACCAAACCTTCGGCCGCCACGCGGCCGGCCTTCTTGGCGGCGGCCGCTAGGCCCTTCTTGCGCAGCCAGTCGACAGACGTCTCCATCTCGCCGTTGTTCTCGGCGAGCGCGCGCTTGCAATCCATCATGCCCGCGCCGGTCTTGTCGCGCAGCTCCTTGACGAGCGCGGCGGTGATCTCAGCCATATTGGCCTCCTTGGTATGGCGGGACGCTCAGGCGCCCGCCGCGTCCTCGGCTTCCGTCGTTTCCCCGGCGGCGCCAGCCGCCGGCTCCCCGGCCGGCAAATCCTCGGTCGGCAAATCCTCCGGCGGCAGCTCCTCGGCGGCGAAGTCCTCGGCCGCGAACTCATCTGGCGGCAGTTCCTCGGTCAGATCCTCCGCGGCACCGACATCGACGCCGGAGGCCGCGAGTTCCGCCTG
>DATGFU010000629.1:0-2651 GCA_035308865.1 Allostellaceae bacterium
CGACATGCCGACGACGATCCGGCTCACGGCGGTTCACCCCTTGAGCATGTTGCGGCTGCCGGCCGGCAGCGTGACGGTCAGCCCATCGAGCTCTTCGCGCATCACGATCTGGCAGCCGAGCCGCGAGGTCTTGGTCAGGCCGAAGGCGAGGTCGAGCATGTCCTCCTCGTCCTCGGTGGGATCGGTCAGCGCCTCGAACCACGAGGGATCGACGATGACGTGGCAGGTCGAACAGGCCAGCGAACCCTCGCACGCGCCTTCAAGGTCGATGCCGTACTTGTGCGCGACCTCCAGCACGCTGAGGCCGAGAGGTGCATCCACCTCGCGGCGCTCGCCCTTCTGAGTGATGAACGTCATCTTCGGCATACGAATTCTCTCAAGGCCGCCTTTCCGCGAACGGAAGCCGGTGGATATCCTCCACCGCGGCGCCCTCCGTCCAGCGGAATTAGCGCATGTCCTCGGCGAGCAAGGCGGCCTGCAGCACCGTCTCGTCCAGTTGGGCGTCCGCCTCTGGCTCGATCAGCCGCAGCACCTCCAGCCCCGCCGCCTCGACCGCCTGAAGCAGCACGGCGCCGCTCAGCGGCCCGCCGCCAAACGGCACCACCACGACGGCGCCGGTAACCAGGCGCTGCGTCAGCCCGGTCAGGCGCCGCCGCGCCGCATCGACCAGGACTGCAAGGCGCTGCGCCAGCTCCGCACCGCGGGCGTCCGTTCCATCGGGCGCCTCAAGCAGCGCGGCGGCGCCGATCTCGCTCGCATCGGCGAGGCCGGCTTCGCCGGCGGCCGGCACGCCTTCCGCATCATAGCCCGCGACGGCCGGCAGGAAGCCCGCTCGGCCGCCGGCCAGCTCGGCATTGCCGCCGACCGAGATGGCGACGACGAGATGCGTCGGGCTCAGCCCCAGCCCGATCGCCAGACCTTCCGCCGCGGCCTCGCGCGACCGCGGCTCCTCGATCTGGATCAGCTCCGGCCGAGTCAGATCGGGACGGTCAGACGTGGAAGGATTCTCCGCAGCCGCAACGCCCCTTCTCGTTCGGATTGCGGAAGGTGAAGCCGGATTGCAGCTTGTCGTCGACGAAATCCATCTCGCTGCCGAGCAGGAACATCGTCGCCTTGGGGTCGATCAGCACGGTGACGCCCTTGTCTTCGACCACCTCGTCGAAGCGGCCCTTCTCGTCGGCGTACTCGATCGTATAGCTGAGGCCCGAGCAGCCGCGGCTGCGCACGCCGACGCGGACGCCGATCGCCGGCTGGTCGCGAAGGGCGAGCAGCTCCTTTACCCGCTCGGCAGCGGCGGGGGTCACGGTCAGGGCAGGCGGACGCGGCATCCAACTCACTCCATGCTCGGCTCGCGAACCCTATCCGGAACGGGAACGCGTCGCAACGTCGCCCGTCATGTGGCAGCGGCACGGAGCGGCTGCAACCCGTTGGCGCGCAACCCTGCCGCCGCGGCGGCGAGGCGCTCGCCGGCGCGCTCGATCTCCGCCTCGGTCGTGAACCGGCCGATGCTGATGCGGAGCGACGCTCCGGCGCGCTCGGCATCGATCCCGAGCGCGCGCAAGACGTAGGAAGGCTCTACCTCCGCCGAATTGCAGGCCGAGCCTGTCGACATGGCGAGGTCCGGCAAGGCTTGCATGAGGTCGAGGGCGCGGACGCCCCTGAAGGCAAGGTTGAGGCTCCCGGCCAGCCGCGGCGATGCGGCGCCGTTCAGCTGCGCCGCCGGCAGCTTCTCGCGCAGCCGCCGCGCCAGCGCGCCCACCCGCTCCTGCTCGGTCTCGCGCTCGACCCGGCAGATCTCTGCGGCGGCGCCCAGCGCCACGGCCAGCGCGGGAGAGACGGTCCCGGAGCGCAGCCCCCGCTCCTGCCCGCCGCCGCTGAACAGCGGCTGCAGCCGCACCCGCGGCTTATGACGCACGTAAAGTGCGCCGATGCCCTTGGGCGCGTAGATCTTGTGGCCGGAGATCGACATGAGGTCGATGCCCATCGCGGTGACGTCGAGCGGAATCTTCCCGAACGCCTGCGCCGCATCGGTGTGGAGGAGCACGCCTTTCGCCTTTGCGATCCGGCCGATCGCCGCCAGATCCTGGATCACGCCGATCTCGTTATGGGCGGCCATCACGCTGACCAGCGCGGTCTTGTCGTTCAGCGCCGCATCGACCTGATCTGGATCGACGAGCCCGCTCGTCTCGACCGGCACGATCTCCGCGGCGATCCCCTCCGCCTTGAGATCCCGCACGCTTTCCAGCACGCATTTGTGCTCGGTCGCGAGCGCGGCCACCCGGTCGCGCCGCGATGCCAGGAAACGCGCCGCGCCCTTGATCGCAAGGTTGTTGGCCTCGGTGGCGCCGGAGGTGAAGATGATCTCGCGCGGCTCGGCGCCGATCAGCGCGGCCACCTGCGCCCGCGCCCCTTCCACCGCCTCGGCTGCCGCCGTGCCGTAGCTATGGCCGGTCGAATGCGGATTGCCGAACCGCTCGCCGAACCAGGGCAGCATCGCCTCCAGCACGCGCGGATCCAGGGGCGACGTCGCGTTATGATCGAAATAAACCGGCATGCAAGGGCCCGTCAGGTAATAAGTTTCCCATCGAGCCCTTAAAGGCTAGCCCGCCTTGCGAAATTTCGAGTCAGCAACGGCTGCGGGCGGAACTTCG
>DATGFU010000630.1:0-6586 GCA_035308865.1 Allostellaceae bacterium
GACGCCTGGGCCGTTGCGGGCGCGACACGCTGGAGCCGGCGAGCCGGCACAGGGATTTGACCGGCCCACCGGGATGCAGAAAGCTGGCGCGCGCCGCCGGAAACTGCATGCTTCTGCCCATGTGCCTTTCCCCATAGACACATTATTTGCTATTAAACAATTCCGTAGATTATCATGTATCTTCGTAATGACCATCTAAATTTTTGCCCAATTATGAGCCGGTTCATGCACGGAATTTGCACAAATCCGGACAACATCAGCGAACGCCGCATTACGAGAACTTAGTCCGCCGCATCCTCGTCGACGAGGTAGAGTCCGCCATCACGCTGGGCCGTTGGAAAGACCTTGAGGGGCACGGAGCACGGTGGGATGGCGGGCTCCCCGGTGGCGATGTCGAAGGCGCCGTAGTGCAACGGGCAGACGATCAGCCCGTCCTCGATCATGCCCTCGGAAAGCGAGGCCTGTCCGTGCGAGCAGCGGTCGTCGGAGGCATGGAACGCGTCCTTGAGCCGATAGACGGCGAGCACCTGGCCCGTCGCCGTCACGACGCGCTTGACCGAATCCGGCTCCAGTTCCTCGAGTCTGCAGAGGAAGCGCATCTGCCGCCTTCTCCCGACGATCAGGCCGGCCGGGCTTACGGCAGGCCCGCCGACGCTTGCCTATCGTGCCGCATACAGCTATAAATTACACGATGAATTACATGAATGCTGCCGTGAGCAGCGCTGGGTGAAGCGTTCCGGGCCGGCGCTGGTATCCTCCGTAACGCCGCCGCCAGACCTCAGGTCAGCCGAAAGGAAACCGTGCGCCATGACCGAGTTCACCGTCGCGACGCTCGCGGACGTCCCTCTGACGCCGACCATCCGGAGCATTCTCGATCGGCTGGGCCCCTCCACCGGCGACGTGAAGGCGGCGGTCAGCCTGCCCCCCGAGTGCTACACCCTGCCGGAATGGTACGAGTTCGAGCGGCGCGCCGTCTTCGATCGCGACTGGGTGGCGCTCGGCCACAAGGGTCTCGCACCGCTTCCGGGCGACTACTTCTCGATCAGGATCAATGACGAGCCCCTGCTGGTCGTGCATGGCCAGGATGGCGTCATCCGCGTGATGTCGGCGGTCTGCCGGCACCGCGGACATGTTCTCGGCGAGGCGCGCGGCAACGCCACCGACTTCACCTGCCCGTTCCATGGCTGGTCTTACGATCTCACCGGCCGGCTGACCTCCGCGCCCGAGATGTCGGGGACCCTGCCCTTCGACGAGCTGCAGCGGACCCAATGCCTTCCGGTCATCCGCTCGGAGATTTGGAACGGCTTCATCTTCATGAACATGAGCGGCGACGCGCCGCCGCTGGCGACGCGCCTGAAGGTGCTGACCAACGAGGTCAGGAACCACCACATGGACGAGCTCGCTTCCGTGCCGACCATCGACTGGTCGGGCAATCCGTGGAACTGGAAGTTCATGCAGGAGAACGCGATCGAGCCCTACCACACCCATTATCTGCATCACGGGCCGCATGATTTCGCGCCGTCGCGGCTGGCGAGCTTCTTCGACTGGGACGAAGCCGATGATGGCGCGATCTTCCATCCCACCGGCTTCGTGGAGATCGACGGCGGCTTCAACATCTCGACCAAGTGTCTCATGCCGGTGATCAAGACGCTGACGCCGGCGGAACGCCAGCGGGTGATGTTCGCGACCGTGGCGCCCAACCTGTTCTTCGGCGCCCAGCCGGACACGGTGTTCTATTTTGTCATCATCCCGGAATCGGCCGGATCGATCACCCTGCGCGTAGGGCTCCTGGTGCCGCCGGAGACCATGGCGCTCCCGACCTTCGAGCACCTCGTCAAGGCCACCGTCGACGGGATCTCGATCTTCAACGACGCGGACGTCCAGGCCAACATCAAGACGCATCTCGGGCTGCAATCCCGCTTCGCCGCGCGCACCCGCTATGCGCCCAAGGAGAAGACGCTGCCCCAGTTCAACAACTGGCTGGCCAAGCGGTACAGGGCCTATGGCCGGCATCTCGGATACGAGGCGGTTCCGGCATGACCGACGCGCCCGACCTCGCGGCCGAGCTGGCGGATCTGCGCCGCCAGGTCGCCGAGCTGCGGGCCGCGTCCGCGATCGAGCAGGTGATCGTCCGCTATGCCCGCGGCTGCGACCGCGGCAACGACCCGGTGATGCTGGCGCCGCTCTTCACCGAGGATGCGAGCTGGGAATGCAAGGGTTTCGGCCGCTACACCGGCGGCGCCATGGTGGCCAAGGCGCTGAAGGCGATCGCCGGCGAGAAGATCTGGTGGTCGCTGCACTACATGATCTCGCCGCTGATCGAGCTCGCCCCGGACGGATGCTCGGCCGAGGCCTTCTGGTATCTGTGGGAGGCAGCCACGATCCCCAACGAGACCACGGGCGAGGCCGAAGCCACCTGGATCGGCGGCACCTACACGGCCAAGCTGCGGCTCGACAACGGGGAGTGGCGCTTCTCGGCGATGGAGCTCCATCTCAACATGGCCAGCCCCTCGCACGAAGGCTGGGTGCGCAAGCGGTTCCCGCACGGCACGGCCCAGCAGCCCTACTTCATGCAGCTCGAGCCCGGCGAGTACCTCTGGTGCGCCTGCGGCAAGTCGGCGAGCCAGCCATTCTGCGACGGCTCCCACGGCGACGGCCGGATCCGTCCGAGGCCGTTCGAAGTGACCGAACCCGGCCTCAAGATGCTGTGCGGCTGCCGTTACTCGAAGACGAAGCCGTTCTGCGACGGATCGCACCTGAACCTTCGCCTCGGGCAGTGACTGAGCCGCCCCGCGCAAGACCCGGTCCCTGCGCGGCTTACTCGCGAAGGTCTGTTAGGGGAGTGGTGCCCGGGGGCGGAATTGAACCACCGACACTGCGATTTTCAGTCGCATGCTCTACCAACTGAGCTACCCGGGCCCGGGCGCCAGAAGGCGGCCTGTATAGGGAATCGCTCAGGCCCTGTCCAGCGTGCCCGAGGGATTGCTTGGATGCGAAAACGCGGCTGCGCTGAGCCGCCGCGTAGCACGTCGTCGGCGACGTTCGCGAGGTTGAATTCTGCGGCACGACGAGCATGGCGCGCCCGGAGAGACCCGAACTCCGATCCCCCGGATTCGCGGAACCTCCGAGCCTGCACAGGGCCGTCTCAATCCAGGCGCGGGCGCCGCCGTCTCCGTCACACCGATGCCACCCGAGCCCTCGTTGCGGAGCGAGCGGCACCAGGCGAACCGCGTACAAGCGCCCGTCGACGACGAGAGGGCGAACTCCCGAGCATGCCCGGCATTGGGCCCGAGTGGAACGCGCGCTCAGAAGCGCGCGGACAAAGTGAGCGATGCTGCGAAGCCGGGGCCGATGTAATAGGCTGGCGCCGAACCGGGGATCGTCGTGCCGTAGGTGCCGATGGCGGGCTTTGCATTCGTCGTCGGCGTGGCAATGCCGGACAATGATTTCTCGTCGGTGATGTTGATCAGGTTGAGCCGGATCTCGGGCGCGCGAGCAGGGCCGAGGCTGGACAGGCGATAGCCGATCGAGCCATCGAGTTCGCCATGGTCGGCGAGCGTCTCGTCGTTGACGAAGGTCGCATACTGCGCGCCGACGTACTTCGCGACGAGATTTCCGAACAGCCCGCCGTCGTCGTAGGCGACGCCGAACGCCAACTGCACCTTCGGACTCCGAACCGCCGTCTTGCCGGCCGTCCGCACATAATCGCCGCCGGATGCGATGTCATTGTCGATCCTCGCGTCGAGATACTCGGCGGACAGGTAGGGGCTGAACCCGTGGACCGGGCGAATACCGATCTCGGCATCGACGCCGCGCGACGTCTGGCCGCCGGCATTGATCGTCTCGTTCACCTGGGCGCCGTTGACGAGCACGATGGTGGTGATCTGCCGGTTCGCGAAGTCGTAATTGAAGAACGTCGCCGAGGCGAGGACGACGTCGCCGGTATAGCGGTACCCGACTTCCTCCGACACGGAGTACTCGTCCTCGAGGAAGGGGTTGCCGGTGCCGGACAGGAGACCGCCATAGTAGGTGTTGTAGAGCGCATATTCGTTTGGCGAGCGGAAGTTGGTCACGACGTTGGCGAAGACCTCGTCGGCGGCATCCGCCCGATACCGGACGGCGGCCCGCGGAAGCGCCTGGAAATCGTTGATCGACACGGAATATTGCGGTCCCGGCAGGCCGTTCGTGCCGTCGCGGCTGACATAGACGCCCTTGAACCCGGCCTCGATGCGCAACCGGTCGTCGAGAAGCGATACGGCATCCCCGAGAAAGAAGGCTTCGATCTGGGTCGTCGTGTGATCGTCCAGCGCACTGTAGATCCGTCCGTCGGGCAGGCGGATGTTGTGCTCGGGATAGCCCCACAGATCGACCGGATCACCTTGCGCATCGACGGGAGTGAAGGATTCGACGTCCTTGTCGTCCGCGTAATCGTACCAGAGACCACCGAAGAGCGTGTGGTCGCCCAGGGTGTAGGACAGCTTCATCACCGTCCCGGCGCGGTACTGGTCGCCGGTGAAGTTGCCGAGAACATCGGCCGTGCCGCCTTGCGCCCCCGGGAGGTCGAGCGGCTGCGCGATGAGCTCCGTCCCGAAGTCGTTTCCGGTGGTCGTAAGCTCCGTGCCGTAGGGCGAGTTCCCGTATCCCGTCTGAATGTATGACGTCACGTCGAGCGTCAGGTCGTGGCCAAGCCGGAACCTGGACGGGCTGCTGAAGTAGAGATTGCGGAAAGTGTTGACGTAGAACTTCCAGTAATTCGCGTCGCCGAAGACATAGCTGCGATCGTAGTTCAGCGCGCGCCCGAACTGGCTCCACTCGGCCGAGGTCGCCAGGGGATAGCCCGACGTGACCGCATCGTTGAACGAGACGGAAAGCGAGACGCTGTTGCCGCCGCCCCAATCATCCTCCGCCTTGAAGTCGACATGCTGCTTCTTGTCGTGGCCGTAGCCGCGCCAGTTGTCGACGTCGGTCTTCGAGTAGGAGACGAAGGCGCGGAGGCCGGTTTCGCCGATCTGGCCGGAATCGAGCCGCACGAACCCCCGCCGCTCGTTGTATGAGCCGTAGGAGATATCGACGAGGCCGCCCGGCGCCTCGCCTGGATTCTTGAGAAAGACGCTGAGGAGGCCCCCGGCGCCGTTGATGATCGGCGATTCCAGGTCGATGGAACCGGGGGCCAGCGACACTTCCCGCACGTTCTCGGTGTCCGCGAACTGCGAGGGATAGGCATAGTAGTAGCCGATGTCGTTCTGCGGCGCGCCTTCGAGCAGCACGCCGATCTCGTCCTGGCCGAGGCCGCGGAGCGACAGGCTGTAATTGGGCGAGATGCCATACGGATCGGACGTCGCGACGTTCGCGCCGGGCAGCAGCGACACCAGCTGGAACGCGTTCTCGGTCGGTGCCTGGCTGGCGATGAAGCCGGCCGAGACGGTGCTGACGGCCTTGGGGACGTCCTCCGGTTGGAGCAGCCCGCCGCCGGGTTGCCGCTCCGCAGTCACCGTCACCGTCTGCAGCGGCTGGCCGCCGCCCGGGGCTTCGGTCTCGGCTGGGGTTTGGGCGCGAGCCGATAATGACGAAACGGCGATCGCCAGAGCGAGCCCTGCCCTTCCGATGGCCGCCGGGACCGGCTTTCGGTTCGACACGCCTCACCTCTTACGTCAATCCCGGAGCGGTCCTGACGGGCCCCGCCGTCAACCGCCCTCGAAGGAAGGGCACGGCCGAGGCGAGTGAAACCGGGCGCCGGCCGGTCGTCCAATGTTTTCTTGGCTGGACAGGGTCTTGCCGGAAAACCCCAGCCGCCGCTGGTCAACCGGTCCGGTGCGGGCGGCTTCCGCTCAACCCGACGCCGGCGCTGCCGCCGCGGTCTGCCGGTGGCGGGCGGCCGCGCCGTGCCACGCGCGAAGACCGAGAACCGCTAGCACGGTAAAGGCGGCATACAGGCCGGCCGTGAGATAGAGCGCCTTGAACAGGAACATCCCGACATAGACGGTGTCGACCGCGATCCAGAGCCACCAGTTCGCGATGTAGCGACGGGCCGTCCACCACTGGCCGACGAGGCTGAAGCTGCTCAGCATCGCATCGAGCCACGGCAGGGCGGCATTGGTGTAGCGACCCATCAGAAAGCCGAGCAGCAGCGAGCCCGCCGCGCCGCAGATGAGGCCGCAGCCAAGCGCAGCCGCGCTGGGATCGGCGACGACGACCTCGCCGCTCTCGATCTTGTTCCTCTGCCAGACGATCCAGCCGTAGAGAATTGACACGGCGAAGCACCCCTGGAGCAGCGTGTCCGAGTAGAGCTGCGCGTCGAAGAATATCTTTGCGTAGAGGATCACCGACAGCAGGCCCACCGGCCAGCAGAGCACATGCCGCCGCATCGTCAGCCAGATCGCCAGGAAGCTTACGACAACGGCGACGATCTCAAGCGGAGACATCGTCGCGGTCTTCCCATCGAAAGCCGCCTTCCGGATGGCGATGGGCCTCGACGAACGCCAGCAGGTTCCAGCCCGCGGGCGAGTGGAACCATTCGGCGTGCCCGACCAGATAGGCGTCGTAGGCAACCGCCGCCCGTTCCGGGGAGCCGAGGACGAACTCGAAA
>DATGFU010000631.1:0-1613 GCA_035308865.1 Allostellaceae bacterium
GCCGCCGGCTATGCCTCCATCGTCGTCGATCACAGCACCGGCGAAGTCCTCGACGAAGTCAACGCCGACCAGATCAATCATCCGGCGTCGCTGACCAAGATGATGACGCTCTATCTCACCTTCGAGGCTTTGCAGAAGGGCAAGCTGCGCTGGGATCAGCCGCTTCATGTGTCGACCTGGGCGGCCGAGAAGTCGCCGACCAAGCTCGGGCTGGAGCCCGGCGGCGCGGTCGATGTCCGCGACTGCGTGCTCGGGATGATCGTCCTCTCGGCAAACGACGCCGCGACCGTCGTCGCGGAGGCGCTGGGCGGCAGCGAGGAAGGCTTCGCGCGGCTGATGACCGAAAAGGCACGCGCGCTCGGGATGAGCAGCACGAACTTCGTCAATGCCTCGGGCCTGCCGGACGAGGACCAGGTGACGACGGCGCGCGATCTCGTGCGCTTGGCCGTCAGGCTCCACGACGATTTCCCCGAGCAGTATCACTTCTTCTCGACGCGCGAATTCATGTTCCGCGGCCGCGTGATCATGGGCCACAACCGGTTGATGTACCGCTATGCCGGCATGGACGGGCTCAAGACCGGCTACACCGCTTCCTCCGGCTTCAACCTCGCCTCCTCCGCCGAGCGCGACGGGCGCCGTCTGTTCGGCGTGGTGCTGGGCAGCGAATCGGCGCCGATGCGCGACCGCCTGATGGCGAAGCTGCTCGACGACGCCTTCGCGGACAAGACGACCGATCCGGCGCTGGTGGCCGAGGCGGCCGGCCAGAGCGCCCGTACGGCGCGGCGCGTTCTGGCCAGCGCTGCGACTGTCGTCGCTGCGCTGTCGCCGGTCAGCCGGGCCGAAGCGGCAACACTGCCGCCGCGGGTCACACCGGCCGCGGCTCCCGCCACAGTGCCGCCATCCTCGAACCAGGCCTGGGCCGTGCAGGTCGGCGCCTCATCGCGCCCCGCCCAGGCCCAGGATCTGGCCGAGCGCTCCGCCCAGATGGTCGGCCTCTCGGCGCGGGCCGCCCAGGTGATGCAGCCGCCGAAGGGCGAGCGGATCTACCGCGCGCGCCTCGTCGACCTTCCGTCGCGCAAGCAAGCCGACGCGGTGTGCTCGGCCCTACGGCACAAGGGTCAGAAATGCTTCATCGTGCCGCCTGGCGGCAGCGGGCTGCGGCTGGCCGGTGCCCGCGCAGGCTAGAGCGCGATGACATTAGGTCGAATCGACCCAATGTCTGAATCGCGCTCTGATTCAAATATCTAGAGGCGGATTCAGCGATCAGGTCGAACCGACCTGATCGCATCCGGCTCTAGTCGACGGCATCGACGAGTTCAGCTCTCGACCGGATCGCCGCCAAGCGATCGGACCATCGCCGCTACCTCTTCCGTCGCCCGGGCCAGCGTTGATTCGTCCGTGCCGCGTAATACGATCGCCACTTGCGGCCTCTGGTCGGTCCAGGCCGGATAGGAGCCGATTTCAACGTTCGGGAACGAGGCCTGGATCTCGCCCAGCGGCGCGGCGATCTGGCCTTCGGCGAGACGGCAGGACACGGAACGCGAGTGCACGACCTCGCCGCCCTCGAGCCGGTCGCGGAGCGCGCCGAACATCGCCTGTGCGACGCTGGGCAC
>DATGFU010000632.1:0-2598 GCA_035308865.1 Allostellaceae bacterium
GGCGGGACGATCACCGGGGTCGGCGAGGTGCTCAAGGCGCGCAACCCGGACTGCCGGGTGGTCGCCGTCGAGCCGAGCGCGTCGGCGGTGCTCTCGGGCGGCCGTCCCGGGCCGCACAAGATCCAGGGGATCGGCGCCGGCTTCATCCCGAAGATCCTCGACACCAAGGAGATCGACGAGATCGTGCGCGTCTCCAACGACCGCTCCTTCAAGCTGGCGCGCGAGGCGGCCAAGGTCGAGGGCCTGCCGGTCGGCATCTCCTCGGGCGCCGCGATCGCCGCCGCGCTCGAGATCGGCGCGAGGCCGGAGTCCGAGGGCAAGCTGATCGTGGCCATCATCCCCAGCTTCGCCGAACGCTATTTGTCGACGACGCTGTTCGAAGGGCTGTGACGCCATATCCGTCATTGCGAGGAGCTTAGCGACGAAGCAATCCAGGGCCGGAGCACGGAGCCCTGGATTGCTTCGCTACGCTCGCAATGACGAGTGGAGACGGCCCTGGTGACCGACCTCTCCGACGCCCAGTTCCACCGCTACGCCCGCCACCTGATCCTCGACGAGATCGGCGAGGCGGGGCAGGAGAGGCTGCTGGCGTCGCGGGTGCTGGTGGTGGGCGCGGGCGGGCTGGGCTCGCCGCTGCTCCTCTATCTTGCGGCCGCCGGGGTGGGCACGCTCGGCATCGTCGACGACGACGTGGTCGAGCTGTCGAACCTGCAGCGGCAGGTCATTCACGCCCAGGCGTCGCTCGGCCGGCGCAAGGTCGAGAGCGCCGCCGCCAGCCTCGGCGCGCTCGATCCGGCGATCCGGCTGGAGCTTCATCCTGAGCGTCTCGACGAATCGAATGTCGAGCGCCTCGTCGCCGGCTACGACATCGTCGCCGACGGCTCGGACAATTTCGCGACGCGCTATCTCGTCAACGACGCCTGCGTGGCGGCGGGCAAGACCTTCGTCTCGGGCGCGCTGCTGCGCTTCGAGGGCCAGCTATCGACCTTCAAGCCGCATGCGGGTCCGGCGCATCCCTGCTACCGCTGCCTCTTCCCGGAGCCGCCCCCCGCCGGCAGCACGCCGCGCTGCGAGGAGGCGGGCATCCTCGGCGCCGTCGCCGGCGTCATCGGCACGCTGCAGGCGACCGAGGTGCTGAAGGAGCTGCTGGGGCTCGGTGAAAGCCTCAGCGGTACGCTGCTGCTCTACGACGCGCTGGCGACGAGCTTCTACCGGGTGCGGATCCCCCGCGATCCGGCGTGCCCGGCCTGCGGGCAGACATAAAAGAAACGGCGGAATACGCCTCGCTTTTCCGCCCTACGCTCCGGTGCCGTAGGGCGGAAAAGCGAAGCGTATTC
This sequence comes from Allostellaceae bacterium, assembly GCA_035308865.1. Taxonomy (GTDB): domain Bacteria; phylum Pseudomonadota; class Alphaproteobacteria; order ATCC43930; family CGMCC-115725; genus DATGFU01. Next base: position 1,338 of record DATGFU010000632.1, read on the forward strand.
CGCCGTCCTAGAAGTCTTTCTTCAGCTGGATGCCGAGTTCGTGATTGTCGAAGAACGAGCCCCGATTCATCGGATCGATGACGGCCGACGAGCTCTTCACCATCGGCTCGAAACGGGCGGCCGGCGCACCCTGCTCGAGCGATGACGGAAGCGTCGGATTCGAGGGCGTGGTCAGCGACGCGTCAGCATTCGGCTTCGGCGCCTGGTCGAAGCGGAAGGCGTCGAGGTCGAGATTGAGCGGCGCCGCCGTTACGACCGCCGCCGAATTCGTCGGCCCAAGGCTTGCCGTCTGCGAGGACGCAGCCGTCGGCGCCGTCGTCGCGACGGTTGCCTTCTGCGCTGGATCGGCCGCAAATGCAGCGCTGGACACGAAAGCCAAGCCCAACCCTGCGCCGGCCCCCACGCAAGCCATGAAGCGCAGCCACCTCATGGGCGCATTCTTGCCACAATCGGTGTGCTTGTCGAGACCTTTTGGGTAAAATCTGCGGCGCGGGGTACCGTTTTTTTGGGAGGATCGGATGGCGGCGGCGTGGCGAAGGCTCGGGGGGCTCGCGGCAGCGGCGCTCGTCATGGCGACGGCGGCACCGAGCGGCGAGGCGGCGCCCCAGGATTCCAACGACTTCGTCATCGTCGACTGCCGCCTGCCGCCCAAGACCCGCAAGCTCGGCACCCAGCACATCTACCAGGTCGCGGGACAGCTGATCCGCACCCCGGCCAAGGACTGCGAGATCCGCGGCGGCGAGTACACGCTCGACGATCCGGGCTCCTATGCCGGCGCGATCAAGCGCTGGACCGGCCCGGCGGAAGGCGGCGATCCCCAGGCCCAGACCAATCTCGGCGCGCTCTACGAGCGCTCCAACCCACCCGACTACGCCCAGGCGGCGAGCTGGTACAAGAAGGCCTCCGACCTCAATTTCGCGCCCGCCGAGATCGCGCTGGGCGAGCTCTACGAGCTCGGCCGCGGCGTGCCCAAGGATCCGGTGCAGGCGCTCAACCTCTACCGCAAGGCCTCGGGCATCAGCGGCAAGGCGCTCGACTACATCGAGCCCGCCACCGACGCGCAGAAGCCGCAGCAACAGGGCGCGGCCCCGCCCACGACGTCGTCCGCGGCCGCCCCGCCCTCGATCGAGATCGTCTATCCGCTGGCCACCGCCGGCAGCGACCAGACCAAGCTGCGGGTGCGCGCCGCTGCCACCTCCTCGACGCTGGTCGGCCGCATCGTCGCCCATGCCGACATCAAGGAGGCGACCGCCGACGGCCA
>DATGFU010000633.1:0-5262 GCA_035308865.1 Allostellaceae bacterium
CGGACTCGGCGCGTGCAGCGGTCTGAACACGCTGGCGGGAGGCCCCCACGAGTGGCTGGCCGAGGCCCTGGGCGAGCGCAGCACGCCCGCGGCGGGTAACGGCCAGCCCGCGGCACCTGCGGGCGACAACACCGGCACGCCGGCGGAGCCACAACCGGAAGCGCAGCTCACCACCGATACGGTGCAGGTCCACACCCAGTATCTCGGCTCGCTCGCCGCCGACGATCCGCAGGCGGTCGATCTCGGCCGCAAGATGCTGCAGAGCCGCGGCACGGCGGCGGATGCGGCGGCGGCCATGGGCATGACGTTGACGGTAACGCTGCCATCGCGGGCCGGGCTCGACGGCGGCGGCGTCTGCCTGCTGCATCAGGGCGGCGCGCCGACGGTGCAGGAACTCGACTTCCTGCCGCCGCCGGCGCCCGGCGCCGGGGCGCAGATCCCCGGCGTGGTGCGCGGCATGGCCGTGCTTCAGGCACGCGCGGGCGTGCTGCACTGGCAGCAGGCGGTCGGCCTCGCCGAGAAGCAGGCGCAGACCGGAATCGCCATCACGGCACCGCTGCTGGCCGATCTCAACGCCATCGGCATGTCGGGCAGCCTCAAGCTCGGCGACGTGCTGCCGCAACGTTCCGTCGCCGCGACCCTGGCCCGGCTGCGGGTGGCGGGCGCCACCGATTTCTACACCGGCGAGCTGGCCACGCGGCTGACCCAGGCCGGCGTCGCGGCCGCCGATCTCGCGCGCTGGACGCCGACATGGCGGGAAGCGTCCAGCCAGGCGATCGGCGACAACCATATCTTCGTTCCCAACGGCCCGGGCGGGCAGCTTGCACTCGCGGCATGGTCGACGCTCGCCCAGTCGTCGTCGGGCGATCTGAGCGCTGCCTTTGCGGCGGCGCGGGCGGCCCACGGCACGGACAAGAGCGTCCCGGTCACCAGCTTCGTCGCGACCGACGCCAACGGGCAGGCGGTCAGCTGCGCGATCGGCATGGGCGGGCTGTTCGGCACCGGCAAGCTGATCCCGGGCCTCGACGTCTACGGAGCGGCGCCTGCAGATCCGGCCCAGTTCTCACCGATGGTCGCGCTTTCAAGCACCGATCTCATCGCCGCGTTCGCCGGCGGCGGCGGCCAGGCGGCGCCGGTCGACACCGCCACCGCGGCCTGGCTGGTGGTGCGGAACGGCAGTCCGGTCGACGCGGTCCTGTCGGCATCGCGCGGCTCGGGCGACACGGTCGGAACGCTGCCGCCCGACCGGGTCAACGCGGTCTCGTGTCCCGGCGGCTCACCCCGCAACGCCACGCAATGCGTCGCCATCTCCGATCCGCGCGGCGGCGGTTATGCGATGAGCGCCGACCGGTTCTGAGGCGGCGGACGCAGGCGGTGCTTGCATGCGCGGAGGTTGACTCGCCTTTCGCGGCCGTGCGACACCGTACTGCGATCACAGAAGGGCAACGACGAGTGGAGTCACTGTGGGGGTCCTGGGGCCTGAAGCCGCCGGATTAGCAGCGCGGAATCCGCGCCGACCCGCCATGACCGGCGGCGGCGCGTCGTCCTGCCCTGCCACCATGTGACGTCCTCAATCATGGCCGTGACCACGAGTCCTCTTCGCCAAGCCCCGACCGCGTTGCCCGTCCTGCCCAAGGGCACCCAGTTCCTCGACGCCTTCGTCATCGACATCAACGGCAGCATGCTCGGCAAGCGCCTGCCGGCCTCGGGCCTGGCCTCGGCGTTCGAGCAGGGCGTGCAGTTCTCGCAAGCCGCCCTCGTGTTGGATGCGACCGGCCATGGCCAGAATCCGGCCGGGATCGGCGGCAGCGACGGCGATCCGGACGGCACCGGCTATCCCATTCCGGGAACCGTGGCGCCGGTCACCTGGGCGAAGGACCCGACCGTCCAGTTCGTGCTGGATCTGGTCGAGCCCGAGACGCGCGAGCATCTCTGGTACGATCCCCGGCAAATCCTGCAGAGCGTGATCGAGCGCTGCGAGGCCGACGGGCTCCGGCCGGTCGTCGCCTGCGAGCTCGAATTCTACCTGCTGAGCCCGCAGCGCGATGCCGCCGGCTTGGCGATCCCGCCGGTCTCGCCGCTGACCGGCATGGTCGAGCGATCGAGCCGGAACCTCAGCGTGCAGCAGGTCGAGGACTACCACCCGTTCCTCAGCGAGGTGCTGAAGGCGTGCAAGGCGCAGGGCGTGGCGGCGAGCACGGTGGTGGCCGAGTACGGGCTCGGCCAGTTCGAGGTCAATCTCGACCATGGCGGCGATGTGCTGCGGGCGGCCGACGAGGCGGCGCTGCTGCGCCGGATCGTCAAGGGCGTGGCGCGCGCGCAGGGCCGCGACGCGACCTTCATGTCGAAGCCGTTCCTCGACCTGCCGGGAAACGGGTTCCATGTCCATCTGAGCCTCGCGGACGAGAAGGGACGCAACCGGCTCGGCCGGCAGGGCGGCGAGCGGCTGCTGGAGGCGACGGTGGCCGGCTGCCAGGCGATGCTGCCCGAGACGATGGCCATCTACTCGCCGAACTGGAGCGCCTATCGCCGCTACGCGCCGGGCCTGTTCGCGCCGATGAACCGGCACTGGGGCCACAACAACCGGTCGGTGGCCTTCCGCATCCCGGCGGCGCACGGAGCCGGCCGCCGGCTCGAGCATCGCGTCGCGGCCGCGGATGCCAGCCCGCACCTCGTGCTGGCGGCGCTGCTGGCGGCGATGCATCACGGCGTGACCGGGAACCTGACACCGACGCCACCGGTCGTCGGGAATGTCGGCTACGAGCGCGATCCGGCCTTCCCGGGCGACATTTTCGCGGCCTTGCACGCGCTCGAAACCGCCGCCATTCTGACGGACTACGTTCCGGCCCGTTTCTTGCGGCTCTACGCCGAGCTGAAACGCAACGAGTTCGCCGAAATCATGCGGACGATCACGCCCCGCGAATACGATTTCTACCTGTGAGGCGGCTGCAGATGACGATGCCCGCCGCAATCCGCCCCTCTCCGCCCTTCAGGGGGGAGAGGGAGGGACCCGTCGCGGAGCGACGGGAGGGTGAGGTGGGCTCCATCCGCCGCCTGAGCATTCCCCACCTCACCCCGGCCCTCTCCCCCCCAAAGGGGCGGAGAGGGGGGATTGCTTGAGACGCGCGGACGTGGAAGCCCGCCTCCGCCTCACGCCTTATCTGCTCGTTGCGCCGGCGGCGTTGTGGCTCCTCGTGTTCTTCCTCGTGCCGCTGGCCGGGCAGGTCGCGACCTCGCTGAAATCCGGCTCGCTGCTCGACGGCGGCTTCTTCTTCACCTGGCACTGGCAGAACTTCGCCGATGCGGTGACGCGGTTCGGGCCGACCTTCCTGCGCTCGTTCCTCTACGCCGCGCTGGCGACCGGGCTCTCGGTGCTGATGGGCTATCCGCTCGCCTATTTCATCGTGTTCCGCGGCGGCCGCTACAAGCTGCTGCTGCTGTTTCCCGTGGTGATTCCGTTCCTCATCACCTACCTGGTGCGGACGCTCTCCTGGGAGGCGCTGCTCTCCGATGACGGGCCGATCCTCGGCAGCCTCAAGTTCCTCCATCTGATCCCGGAGGAGACGCGCATCCTGACGACGGCCACCGCGGTCGTGTTCGCGCTCGCCTACAATTTCCTCCCCTTCACCATCCTGCCGATCTACGTGGCGCTCGACCGGATCGACCGGACGCTGCTCGCCGCCGCCGAGGATCTCTACGCGCGGCCCTGGGTGACCTTCCGCAAGGTGGTGTTTCCGCTGTCGCTGCCCGGCGTCTTCGCCGGCAGCCTGCTGACCTTCATCCCGTCGGCCGGCGATTTCGTGAACGCCATGATGCTGGGCTCGCCGCAGAACCAGATGATCGGCAACGTCGTCCAGGCGCGCTACATGAACACGCTCGACTATCCGCTGGCGGCGGCGACGTCGCTCATCCTGATGGTGAGCCTGCTGCTCTGCGTGGCGCTCTATTCGCGGCTCTTCGGCACCGAGGAGCTGACGGGATGACGGAGTCGCGCGTCCTCGGCTTCGTCTCGCGGCACCTGCTGACGCTCGCGGCGGGGATCACGACGCTCTACCTCTTCGCGCCGATCATCATCATGATCGTGCTGAGCTTCAACCACGTCGAAGGCCGGTTCGACTTCGTCTGGCACAGCTTCTCGGTCGCGGCGTGGCTCGATCCCTTCGCGGTGCCGGGCCTGCTCGACGGGCTGATGATCAGCCTGCCCCTGGCCCTGGTCGTCTCGCTGATCGCCACCGTGGTCGGCACGATGGCCGCCTATGCCCAGATCCGCTACGAGTTCTGGGGCAAGGGCCTGCTGGACCTCGTGCTGCTGCTGACCATCTCGACGCCCGAGGTGATCATCGGCTCCGCCCTGCTCAACCTCTTCGTCGACACCGGAACCGAGATGGGCGTGCCGACGCTCGTCATCGCGCATGTCATGTTCGACATCGCCTTCGTCGCCATCATGGTAAAATCGCGGCTGCGCACCTTCGACATCACGCTGGAGCACGCGGCGATGGATCTGGGCGCCAGCGGCTGGCGCGTCTTCTCGAAGATCACCCTGCCGGTGATCCTGCCGTCGGTGATCACGGCGGCGCTCTTCGCCTTCATGCTGTCGCTCGACGACTTCATCATCAGCATGTTCGTGTCGGGCTCGACCGTCACCTTCCCGCTCTTCGTCTGGGGCGAGGCGCGTGTCGCCATGCCGCCGCAGATCTACGTCATCGGCACGACCATGTTCGTGGTGCTGACCGGATTCCTCGTCGCGAACGTTATCATGAGCCGGCCGCGCGGCGCCGGCGCCGCCCTGGGAGCCAGCTAGATGGCGATGACCGCCGACCTCGCGCGCACCGCCGCGCCGGAGACCGCTCCTTCGGGCGACCCGATCATCCGCCTGGAGCACGTCTCGAAGCGCTACGGGCCGATCTCGGTGATCGAGAATCTTGATCTCGACATCGAACGCGGCGAGTTCCTGACGCTGCTGGGTCCCTCGGGCTGCGGCAAGACCACCACGCTCAAGATGATCGCCGGGTTCGAGACGCCGAGCGAGGGCCGCATCCTGCTCGACGGCAGGGACATCACCCACGAGCCGCCCTATCGCCGGCCGCTCAACACGGTGTTCCAGCAATACGCGCTGTTCCCGCACATGACGGTATTCGACAACGTGGCCTTCGGCCCGCGCACGGCCGGCTGGGACCGCGACACGGTCACGAAGTCGGTCGACGGCGCACTGACGACCGTCAGCATGAGTCAGATGGCCTGGAAGAAGCCGGACCAGCTCTC
>DATGFU010000634.1:0-4477 GCA_035308865.1 Allostellaceae bacterium
GAGGCCGACGAGGAGGCTGCCGAGGCCGAGAACCACGAAGCGGACCTGTCCGAATCGGCGGAGGCGCTGCCCTCGGCCGAGGGACTGGCAAGCGCGGCGACCTATGACGAGCCGGAGGCTGAACCGCCCGCGGAGCCGCAGCCGGAAGAGCCGCAGCCGGAAGAGCCTCTGCCGCACGAGCCCGAGCCGGAACACCCAGGTCCCGACGCGCCGGGGCCCGAAGAGCCAGCCGAGCCGTCCATTCCCGAGTCGGCGGAGTCCGAAACGCCTGCAGAGGGCGACGAGCACGCGAACGGCGATGAGCCGGCACCTGCGCCGGTCACGCTGGAGACCGTTGGCGGCGACGATATCGAGGAGGCGCGGCCGCGTGCGCGGCACCATCGCAGCTACAAGATCCAGGAAGTCATCAAGCGGCGGCAGATCCTGCTGGTCCAGGTGACCAAGGAGGAGCGCGGCACCAAGGGCGCGGCGCTGACCACCTACCTGTCGCTCGCGGGCCGCTATTGCGTGCTGATGCCGAACGCCGGGCGCGGCGGCGGCGTGTCGCGCAAGATCACCTCGGCGGCCGACCGTCGTCGCCTCAAGGAGCTGATGGAGGAGCTGGAGGTGCCGGACGGCATGGGCGTCATCGTCCGCACCGCCGGCAGCGAGCGTTCCAAGGCTGAGATCAAGCGAGACTTCGACTATCTCCTGCGCCTCTGGAACGACATCCGCGAGCTCACGCTCAAATCCTCGGCGCCGGCGCTCATCTACGAGGAAGGCAGCCTGATCAAGCGGGCGATCCGCGACCTCTACGCCCGCGACATCGACGAGATCATGGTCGAGGGCGAGGCCGGCTACCGCACCGCCAAGGAGTTCATGCGGATGCTGACGCCGAGCCACGCGGCGCGCGTCAAGCCCTACCGCGACCCGGCGATCCCGCTGTTCCACCGCTTCCAGATCGACGCGCAGATCGACCAGATCCACAACCCGGTCGTGCAACTGAAATCGGGCGGCTACATCGTCATCAACCCGACCGAGGCCCTGGTCTCGATCGACGTCAACTCGGGCCGTGCGACGCGCGAGCGCAATATCGAGGAGACGGCGACCAAGACCAATCTCGAGGCTGCCGACGAGATCGCCCGCCAGCTTCGCCTGCGCGACCTCGCCGGGCTGGTGGTCATCGATTTCATCGACATGGAGGAGGGCCGCAACCAGCGAGCGGTCGAGCACCGGCTCAAAGACGCGATGAAGTCCGACCGGGCACGCATCCAGCTCGGCCGGATCAGTCCGTTCGGCCTCCTGGAGCTGTCGCGCCAGCGGCTGCGCTCGTCGCTGATCGAGGCCTCGACCCAGACCTGTCCGCACTGCAACGGCACCGGCACGATCCGCTCCACCGAATCGACGACGCTCGTCGTGCTGCGCGCGCTGGAGGAGGAGGGCATCCGCCGGCGCACCGCCGAAGCCGCGGTCTTCGTCCCGACCCAAATTGCACTTTATCTCCTCAACCAGAAGCGCGACGCGCTGACCGCGATCGAGAAGCGCTACGGTTTTCGGGTCACGGTCGGCCAGGACGATGCTCTGATCCCGCCCGCCTTCCGTCTGGAGCGGACACGGCCGCTGACGCCCGAGGAGCTGGCGCAATTGCCAGCGCCCGTTGTCCCGGCAGTCGAGCCCGAGCCGGAGGAGGCGGTCGAGGAGGAGGTGGACGATCGCGAGACCGCGGCAGGGGCGGAGGTGAGCGCCGAGTCCAGCGAGGATCGAGCGCGCCGCAAGCGCCGCCGTCGCCGTCGCCGGCACGGGGGCGGAGAGGGTGCTGCCCCTACCCAGGCCGCCTCTTCCGAGGCTCGCACCGAGGCCGAACCCGAGGCCGAACCCGAGGATGACGAAGAGGCCGCGGCACCACCATCGACTGCTGCCGCGCCCGAAGCGGACGGCCAGGCTGAGCACCGCCGCCGTCGCCGTGGCCGGCGGGGTGGAAAGCGGCATCGGCGGGAGGGCGATACTCCTGTTGCCGCGCCCGTCGAGCCGCTCGACTACGAAGAGGGCTACGTGTCGCCGCTCGACTTCGCCCGCGACGGCCGCAATGCCTTCTTCGACGACGAGCCGGAGGCGGCGCCGGCCGCTCTGACCGAGCCCGCCGCCGAGGCTCCGGCGCCTGAACCCGTCGCCGCAGCGCCCGAGGCGGCAACGCCGGAACCGGCGGCCGAGGAAGCCACGAAGCCGAAGCGCCGCCGCGCGCCGCGCAAGGCCGCGGAAGGAGCGACAGATGCGGCGGCCGAAGCGCCGGCGAAGCCGAAGCGCTCACGCAGCCGAAAGCCGGCGACCGAGGTGGTCGAGACAGTTCCAGCCGAGCCCGAAGCGGCCGAGTCCACCGATCTGTCGATCGAGCCGCCGGCCGAAACGCACGCGGTTGCCGAGGTGCCGGTGCTCGATGCCATGCCAGAGCCCGTTCCCGCCGAGGGGGCCGAGGACGATCGCCCCCGCCGCAGCGGCTGGTGGCGTCGGCTGATGCCGAATCCCTGAGCGCTATCCCTGAGCGCTACACTGATTTGACACGCGAATCCGCCTTGACGAGGCGGGTTCGCGGATGGTCTGTCGGCGAAGCGTCCGTATCCCAAAGTGGAAGGGAATCGCCTCATGTCACATGCGAATCGTATCCTTGTTGCCGCGTTGGCGGCGTCGCTCGTTGCCGGCGCGGCGGCGGCCGAGACGGTCAAGCTCAAGACCAGTCTCGACGGCGCCACCGAGGTGCCGCCGGTGACGAGCGAGGGCAAGGGGACGGCAACCCTGTCGCTCGACACGGCGAGCAAGAAGCTGAGCTACACGGTCGAGTATTCGGGCCTCTCCGGACCCGCGACCATGGCCCACATCCATGGGCCGGCTGCGCCGGGCGCCAATGCCGGCGTGGTCGTTCCTCTGACCTCGACGCCGAGCCCGCTCAAGGGCGAGGTCACTCTCACCGACGCGCAGATCGCCGATCTGCTCGCCGGCAAGGACTATATCAACATCCACACCGCCGCCCATCCGAGCGGCGAAATCCGCGGATACGTCAGCAAGTAGCGAATCTCGCAGAACAGATTGGTGTCGCCATGGCCGGTCAGAAGCCGATCACCGGTACGCCGATCACGTAGGGATGCAGCAGGATCATCGCCACATAGGCGAGCGATCCGGCACCGAGCGCAATGGCATCGCCGCGGGTGAAGGACGGGAGCCGGGGCGCGCCGGCATCGCCCCGGCGCTTGACCGCGATGCGATCATAGCCGGCCCAGACGAGAAGCGCCCCGAACAGCACTATGCCGCCGGCATCGCCATTGGCGAGGAGGTGAGCCAGCGCCCAGATCTTGACCGCGTTGAGCATGGGATGGCGCAGCCAGCCCTTGATCCTCCCGGGTCCGGAATAGGCGGCGGCCAGCGCTACGAAGGCGAACCACATCAGCGTGATGGTGAGGTGGCGGGTCCAGACGGGCGGCTCCCAGACCTGGATCAGCCCCTCCGCCCGGTAGCGCGAGAATCCCCAGACGACGAGGCCGAGGCCGATGGCCGACCCCAAGGAGTAGAGGCCCTTGTATGGCCCCTCGCCAAGCCAGGCGATCAGGCGCGCCCGCGTGTCGCGCAGTGTCGTCAGCGTGTGCGCGCCGAGGAACACGACGATTCCGAGAACGAGCACGGTCATGCGGCGTCTCCGTCGTGCCGGACAAGGCCGGAGAGCGAGCCGAGACCGCCCTCAATCCTCGCGATGCGTGCGCTCCATGCGCTCGTGGCGCTCCTGGGCCTCCAGGCTGAGCGTCGCGATCGGCCGGGCCTCCAGGCGACGCACACCGATAGGCTCGTCCGTCTCCTCACAGAAGCCGTAGGTGCCGATCTCGATTCGCTGGAGCGCCGCGTCGATCTTGGAGATCAGCTTGCGCTCGCGGTCGCGGGTGCGGAGCTCGGTGAAGCGGTCGGTCTCGAGCGATGCCCGGTCGGTCACGTCCGCCTCGGAGATGCTCTCCTCCTTGAGGTGGCTCAGCGTCTCGCTCGATTCAGCCAGCAGCTCGGTCCGCCAGCGCAGAAGCTTCTGGCGGAAATATTCGAGCTGCAGCGGGTTCATGAACTCTTCGTCGTCCGACGGTCGGTAGTCGGGGGGAAGCGTAGGCCGCATCATGTGAACCGGATACCCCGTCTCAGCCCGAAACGCGCGCGGAGTATATGAATCGACCCCCGGCGGAGCAAGCCCCTGTTCCGGGTCGTGGAATCGCGGATTCCAAGCAGGGACGAAGCGCTCCCGAAGGCCATCGCGAGCCGCGTCTGGCAGTCCGGCGGCTGAAACGTGAGGTTGCGCTTTAGCGGATTCTTAAGCCCGCGATACGATGCTCCCGCGCATGAAGCAGCCGCACGGACGACCGTCCCCGGCTCATTCCTCAAGCGTGCCCGCACTCTCGGCCGGTGTCGACCGGAATGCTGTCGCGCACGGGATGAGTGTGGAGGATCTGCCGCCGCCCAATACGAAGCGCTG
>DATGFU010000635.1:0-5648 GCA_035308865.1 Allostellaceae bacterium
GCTCTGGCCAGGCTGGCGACGGCAGCGGCGCGGGCGGTGCCGACGTCGAACGCCCTGGCATCCCCCACCTCACCCCGACCCTCTCCGCCCCCGAGGGCGGAGAGGGAGTGCAGCCCACCATCATCGCCGTGTGGCCGGGCTTCCGCGACCGCGCTTACGGCATGGCGATCGACATCGGCTCGACCACCATCGCGGCGCATCTGTGCGATCTCGCCTCCGGCGAGGTGCTGGCCTCGGTGGGCCGGATGAACCCGCAGATCCGCTTCGGCGAGGATCTGATGAGCCGGGTCTCCTACATCATGATGCAGCCGGGCAGCGAGGCCGAGCTGACCGCCGTCGTGCGGCAGGCGCTGGACGAGCTGGCCGCCGAGGCGGCGCGCGAGGCCGGGATCGAGCCCGCCGACATCCTCGAAGTGACGATCGTCGGCAACCCGGTGATGCACCACCTCGTGCTGGGCATCAACCCGGTCGAGCTGGGCGGCGCGCCGTTCGCGCTGGCGACCGACGCCGCGATGTCGCTCAAGGCGAGCGAGCTGGGCCTGCACCTCCATCCCGGCGCGCGGGTCTTCGTGCTGCCCTGCATCGCCGGCCATGTCGGCGCGGATGCCGCCGGCGTGGTCCTGGCCGAGCGGCCGGATCTCCGCGACGAGCTGACTGTTCTCGTCGATGTCGGCACCAATGCCGAGATCGTTCTGGGCAACAAGGAGCGGCTCCTCGCCTGCTCCAGCCCGACCGGCCCGGCCTTCGAGGGCGCCCAGATCTCCTGCGGCCAGCGCGCGGCGCCCGGCGCCATCGAGCGCGTGCGCGTCGATCGCGAGACGCTGGAGCCGCGCTTCAAGGTGATCGGCTCCGATCTCTGGTCGGACGATCCCGGCTTCGCGCAGGCGACGCAGCGGATCGGCGTCACCGGCTTGTGCGGCTCCGGGATCATCGAGGCGCTGGCCGAAATGTTCCTCGCCGGCATCATCCGCCGCGACGGCACGATCGACGGCAGCCTCGCCGCACGCTCCCCGCGCATCCAGGCCGACGGGCCGACCTTCGCCTACACGCTGCACAAAGGGACGGTGCTGATCCGCATCACCCAGAACGACGTGCGCGCGATCCAGCTGGCCAAGGCCGCCCTCCACGCCGGGATCCGGCTGCTGATGGACCGCATGGAGGTCGAGACGGTCGACCGCATCCGCCTGGCCGGCGCCTTCGGCAGCCATATCGACGTCAAATACGCGACCGTGCTCGGCATGCTGCCGGATTGCGACCTTTCACAGGTGAGCTCCGCCGGCAATGCCGCCGGGACCGGTGCGCGCATCGCGCTGCTCGATCGCCGGAGCCGCGGGCTCATCGAACGGCTCGTCCGCCGTATCGAGAAGGTCGAGACCGCCGTCGAGCCACGCTTTCAGAACCATTTCGTCGAAGCCATGGCGATCCCCCACCGCACCCTCCCCTATCCGCATCTGGCGACGGTCGTCGACCTGCCCGCGGTGGAGGAAGACGCGCCGCGGGTCCGCCGCAGCCGGCGGGCACGATGAGATCAATCGGCGGAATGCGCTTCGCTTTTCCGCCCTACGGACGGCCTGTAGGGCGGAAAAGCGAAGCGCATTCCGCCACTAGAAACGCCTGAGGAGACCCAAGATGAGCGATGTCGAGACCGCCCACCGTTCGCGCCGCGGCGCCGGGCGCGATGCCAAGCGCGCTGCCCGCCTCGCCCATGCCGCGGCCAGCGTGCCGTTCCTTACCCGCAACATCCCCTATTACGAGGTGCTGGGCGAGGAAGGCCTGGCGCTGATCGAGGCCAATGCCGATCTCGTGCTGGAGGAGATCGGCATCGACTTCAAGGGCGATCCCGAAGCGCTGGATCTCTGGCGCGAGGCCGGTGCCGACGTGCAGGGCGATCGCGTGCACTTCCCGCGCGGCATGTGCCGCGAGATCGTGCAGCGCTCGGCGCCGCGCGAGTACGTGCAGCACGCCCGCAACCCGTCGCGCAACGTGGTGATCGGCGGCAGGAACACCGTGCTCGCGCCGAATTACGGCTCGCCCTTCGTGCTCGACCTCGATAATGGCCGCCGCTACGGCACGATCGAGGATTTCCGCAATTTCGTGAAGCTGACCTATTCGACCCCGTACTTGCACCATTCGGGCGGGACGGTGTGCGAGCCGGTCGACCTGCCGGTCAACAAGCGGCATTTCGACATGGTCTATGCGCACATGCGATACAGCGACAAGCCCTACATGGGCTCGGTCACCCATCCCGAGCGCGCGCAGGACACGGTCGAGATGACCAAGCTCCTGTTCGGCGACAATTACATCGATCTCGAGACGGGCCGGCCGCGCACTTTCATCACCAGCCTGATCAACGCCAACTCGCCGCTGACCTGGGACGCCACCATGCTGGGCGCGCTCAAGGTCTATGCCCGCAACAACCAGGCCTGCCTGGTGACGCCGTTCATCCTGGCAGGCGCCATGGCGCCGGTGACCATTCTCGGCACCTGTACCCAGACCCTGGCCGAGGCGCTCAGCGGCATGGCGACGGTGCAGCTGATCAATCCGGGCTGCCCGGTGATCCTCGGCAGCTTCGCCTCGTCGATCTCGATGCAATCGGGCGCGCCGACCTTCGGCACGCCGGAGCCGGCGCTGGTGCTCTACACCATGGCGACGCTGGCCCGTCGCCTCGGCGTGCCGTTCCGCTCGGGCGGCGGGCTCTGCGCCTCCAAGATCCCGGATGCCCAGGCCGCCTACGAATCCGCGCAGACGATGATCCCGACCGTGCTGGCCGGGGTGAACTTCGTGCTGCACACGGCCGGCTGGCTCGAAGGCGGCCTCGCCGTCGGCTACGAGAAGTTCATGATGGATGTCGACCAAGCGGCCTCGTACGAGGCCATGCTGCGCGGCATCGACCTCAGCGAGAACGGCCAGGCGCTCGATGCCATCCGCGAGGTCGGGCCCGGCAAGCACTATCTCGGCTGCGCCCATACCCAGGCGAATTTCGAGACGGCCTTCTTCCGCTCCAGCCTCGCCGACAACAACAGCGCCGAGCAGTGGGAAGCCGAGGGCTCCAAGGACATGGCCCAGAGGGCCAATGCCCAGTGGAAGAAGGTGCTTGCCGAATACGAAGCGCCGGCGATCGATCCGGCGGTCGACGAGGCTCTCCTCGATTACATGGCGCGGCGGAAGGCCTCGTTTCCCGACTCGAACGTATAGGGCGAAGCCGGCCGGCGGCCCCTCGCGGGAAACCGCCGGCCCTCCCCCCGCTTACTGCAACACGATCTCCGCGCGGCGGTTCTGCGGCTCGCGCACGCCGTCCGCCGTCGGCACCAGCAGGCCCGTCTTGCCGACGCCGACCGTCGTGATCTCGCCGGCCGCAACGCCGTCCCTGACCATCTCGCCCTTCACCGAGGCGGCGCGCCGCTCCGACAGGCCCTGATTGTAGCTGGCGGTACCAACGGTATCGGTATGGCCGGTCACCGTGATCTGGACCACGTTGCCTGCCTTCACCGCATCCGCCGCTTCCTGGATGACACGCGCCGCTGCCGCGGTGATGTTCGACTTGTCGAAGTCGAAGAACACCTGGAACGACCGCTTGGCCTCGACCTGAGGCGACGGAGGCGGCGCAGGCGGCGGCGCAGGCGGCTGAACGTAAGGTGCCGGTGCCGGCGCAGCCGGGCCAAAGATCCGCTTCACGCTGAAGAAGTAGGTCCGCGGCAAGCTCGGCGTCGCATCGATATTGCCGTAGAGCGACAGCAGGCTCGCGAACTCCGCTTCGTAGTAGAACTCGTCGGTCAGGTTGAAGACCTGGAACATCGCCTCCCAGTTACTGTCGGGCGAATCCCACCGCAGCGATGCGTTGAAGACCGAGTAGCCCGGTTGGCGCCCGAGGATCGGCACCGGAATGTGCGGTCCGTTGAGCGTCAACTGGACGTAGGCGTGCTGGTTGCCGAAATATTCGGTGCCGGTATAGTTCCAGTCGAGGCGCGGGACGAGGGTTCCGGCCTCATCCGGCAGATCCCAGTTGTATTGAATACCGGCGCTGAGCTTCCAGGACGGGATGCCGATGCCGCCCGGCTTCTCGCCGGGCAACGGCGCGTTCGCCTGATTGACGACATCGGCGCCGAGATGGAGCACGTTCCAGTGCAGCCACCCGCCGCTGCCGTCGATCTGCAGACCCGGGATGGGCTGCGCCGCATAATCGAACTCGACGCCGTAGGGCATGACGTGGCCGATATTCTCGTAGATCGTGCCGCCCGCGAAAGCCGGATTGAGCGGAATGAACGGCGTCTGCAATTCCTTGTAGTTCTCGACGAAGCCGTCGAAGTTGACGCGCAGCTTGTGGTCGAACCACTCGGACTTCTCGCCGATTTCATACGCCGTCAGATCCTCCGGCTTGAACGTGGTCACCGCAAGGATGTTCGCCGGCCGCGGGTTGACGCCGCCAGCCTTGAAGCCCGTCGCCACATTGAAATACGCCATGGCATCGGGATTCAGGTGGTAGTCGAATTCGATCTTCGGATCGAAACGCTGCGATGCGGTGGTGATCGGCCCGAGATGGCAGCCCGTCGCCGCCGGGAAGCCGAACACGCACCCTCCGGTCAGCGGATCGAACCGGTAGTACGAGTACTCCTTGTCCTGCGTGCTGTAGCGGATGCCTGCCTCTGCCGTGAAGTCATCGGTGATATGGTAGACGGTGTGCACAAACCCTGACGTGTTGTGATCGAGAATCGGATCGTCCTGGTTGAAGAAGAAATTCAGCGGCGGCAGATCCACTTGCCCATAATACTTGCTGTACGCGGTGTAATAGTAGGCGCCGGCAACCCATTCGAGCGAATTGTCGAGCAGCTTGCCGCTGAGCTGGAACTCTTCGCTGAACTGGTGGTGCGTCACCTCGTTATAAACATTGTCGACCGGAATCGGCGAACCGCCGGCCCAAACGCCGAAATCGCCCGTGTAGTAGCGGTAGGCCAGGATATCCTTCAGGTGGATGCCCCAAGCGGTATCGTAATTGACCGTGCCGGCGAAGCCCCAGGACGTCGTATTGTTCTCGTTTGGATAGGTGGTGCCGGTCTTGGCATCGAATGTGCCTTCATATGTCGTGTAGCGGTTCGGCGGCAGGAAGATCGAGCTGTAGCCGGGTACGGCGAGTCCGACGAGCGATCCCGGATAATTGGGATTGATGTAGATCGTGGTGGTCGCCGGCTGTTCGTTCCTGATGTCGAGCAGGTCCGCCTTCAGGTCAACTCTGAGATCGGAGGTCGGGGTCCACGCCAAGGCGCCATGGAAATTGCCGGTGAAGCCGCCGCCGAGCTCGCCGACCTTGCAACCTGTCCCGGGCGTCGCGCTCGTGGTCAGCGGCAGCGCCGGGCCGAACACCGCCACGGCCGGGAGACCGGGCGCCAGGAACGGCCCCTTGCCCGCATTGTAGTTGGCGATCTGGGCATTGACCGCAGCCGCCCCGGCCGGATTGGCGCAGGCGAAGTCGACCTGGTCGACATAGCCGTCCATGTTGTTGATGCCCATGGAGAACCGGATGGCCAGCTCGTCCTTGAGGATGGGCAGGTCGACGGCACCCTTGAACTGCTCGTGGTTGTAGCTGCCGTAGCCGGCCTGCGCGTACCCGCTGTAGTCGCCCTTCGGCTCCACCGTACTGACTAGGATCGCGC
>DATGFU010000636.1:0-5880 GCA_035308865.1 Allostellaceae bacterium
TCGACTTCGACAAGTCGAACATCACGCAGGCTGCCGCCCACGTGATCCAGGAGGCGGCGGATGCCGTGAAGGCTGGTCATGTCGTCCAGATCACGGTCACCGGCCACACCGACACGGTCGGCACGGCGTCCTACAATCAAGGTCTCTCGGAGCGCCGGGCGGCTTCGGTGAAGACCCAGCTCGTGACCGACGGCGTGCCCGGCGGCGAGGTTACGACGATCGGCGTCGGCAAGAACGGGCTCCTGGTCCCGACCGCCGACGGCGTGCGCGAGCCGCAGAACCGACGCGCGGAGATCGTCCTCCAGTAAGCATCTTATCGGCCGGCGGGGTCTGCCCGGTGGCTTCACGAGGGTCGGTGACCTCCCCGACCCTCGGTCTTGAGGGTCCCGGTCGGGAGACCTGGATCCTCTTTTTTTCGCCAGGGATGCATTCGCAACCGCTTCGATGGATCATGGAACGCGACACGGCGATCTTCGGGAGGCGCCCAACGTGAAGCCCGACAACCATCTGCGCCGGATCGCCATCGTCGGGGGCGGCACTGCCGGGTGGATGGCCGCAAGCGTGCTCGCCCGCACGCTGCAAGGTAGCGGGTGCGCCATCGACGTCATCGAGTCGCCTGATATCGGCACGGTCGGCGTCGGCGAGGCGACCATCCCGCCCATCCTCGACTTCCTCCGCTTCCTGCAGATCGACGAAGCGGATTTCGTCCGCCACACCAAGGCGACCTACAAGCTCGGCATCAAGTTCCGCGACTGGCGCCGGCTCGGCCACGCCTACTGGCACCCGTTCGGGACCTTCGGGACCACGATCGATCGCCGGCCGTTCTACCACTACTGGCACCAGGCGAAGGCGGCCGGGCGACCGCTCGAGTTCAACGATTTCAGCCTGTGCGCCCGGCTCGGCGACGCCGACAAGTTCCTCTTCCCCGACGCGAACGCAAGCGGCCCGGTCGCGGGGCTGCGCTATGCACTCCATTTCGACGCCGGCCTGGTAGCGCGCTACCTCCGCGCCTATGCCGAGCGGCTCGGCGTGACGCGGTTGGAGCGCACGGTCTCGGGCGCCACCCAGCGCGAGGACGGCTTCATCGACGAGCTCGTCTTCTCCGACGGCAGCCGGAGGCAGGCCGACCTCTTCATCGATTGCAGTGGCTTCCGCGGCCTGCTGATCGAGCAGGTTCTGAAGACCGGCTATATCGACTGGACCGACGTGCTCCCTTGCGATCGCGCCGTGGCGGTGCCGACCGCCTTCAAGACGGCACGCACGCCCTATACCCAGGCGAACGCCCGCAAGGCGGGGTGGCAGTGGCGGATACCGCTGCAGCACCGGGCGGGCAACGGCTATGTCTACGCCGGGTCGCAGATCAGCGACGACGAGGCGCTGCGCGACCTTCTGGAAGCGGTCGGCGAGACGCCGCTGGCCGAGCCGCGCTTCCTGCGCTTCGTGACCGGACGGCGGCGCCTCTTCTGGAACCGCAACTGCGTCGCGCTGGGCCTCGCGTCGGGCTTCCTCGAGCCGATCGAATCGACCAGCATCCATCTGGTCACGAGCGGTCTCTACCGCCTGCTCGAGCACTTCCCCGACCGCTCCTTCGATCCGGCCAACATCGCGCTCTACAATTCCCGGATCATCGAGGAGTTCGAGAGCGTCCGCGACTTCATCGTCCTGCATTACTGCGCGGTGCAGCGGGACGACACGCCGCTCTGGCGGTACTGCCGCAGCATGACCATCCCCGACAGCCTGGCCCAGCGGATCGAGCTCTACCGCCGGACCGGACGGGTGATGCCGAAGGCGGGCGAGCTTTTCACCGATCTCAGCTGGTTCTTCATCCTCGACGGGCTCGGCATCGAGCCCGCGAGCTACGATCCCCTGGTCGACGCGGTCGACCCGGCCCAGCTGCGGCCGATCCTGACCGCGCTGCGCGAGGGCACGATCGCGGCCGCCAATTCGGCGCCGGCGCATGACAGCTACTTCCCGCAGCCCGAAACCGTCGGCGCGTGACTTGACTTCCACGTTGCAAGATTGCCGTCGGCGATGAGCGGCCCACTTTATGCCGGGGTCGAGCTTGGCGGCACGAAATGCGTCTGCATCCTGGGGACAGGGCCGGATGACATCCGGGCCCAGGAACGCCTGTCGACGACGGAGCCGCTGGCCACGCTAGGCGCCATCGAGGCGGTTCTCGACCGCTGGCGGGGCGAGCACGCGCGAATCGATGCGCTCGGGATCGCCTCGTTCGGTCCGGTCGAGCTGGATCGGGCGTCGCCGCGTTGGGGGTTCATCACGTCCACCCCCAAGCCCGGCTGGGCGCAAACCGACGTAGCGCGTCGTATCGGCCGCCACCTCGCCGTGCCGGTCGGTTTCGACACCGATGTGAACGGCGCCGCCCTGGCGGAAGGTCGGTGGGGCGCGGCGCGCGGGCTCGACGATTTCGCCTATGTCACGGTCGGCACGGGGATCGGCGTCGGGCTCGTGGTGGGCAGTCGGACGGTCGTGGGCTTCACCCATCCCGAGCTCGGCCACATCCGCGTCGCCCGCGCGCCGGGCGACGCCTGGCCGGGCAGCTGCAGCTTCCACGGCGACTGCGTCGAGGGCCTCGCCTCGGGCACCGCGATCGAGGCCCGGCTGGGGCTCCCGGCCGCGGATCTCGCCCCGGACCACGCGGTCTGGGATGTCGTCGTCCATGGGCTGGCCCAGCTGCTGCACACGCTGGTCCTGGCGACGGCGCCGCGGCGCATCCTGCTGGGCGGCGGGGTGATGGACGGCCAGTCACACCTCTTCCCGCGCCTGCGCGACGCGCTGCGGCACAGCCTCAACCGCTACGTCCACGCCGACGAGCTCGACGCGCGGATCGACGACTATGTCGTGCCGCCCGGTCTCGGCGCGATGGCCGGGCCGCTCGGCGCGCTGGCGCTGGCGGCGGATGCTGCCGGCGGAGCGGTTCCCTAATGCCGCGGGCCGCGTTGAAACACCCCCACCCCGGCCCTCCCCCGCTGCGCGGGAGACGGAGGAATGAGCCCTCTCCCGCTTGCGGGGGAGGGTTGGGTGGGGGTCGCGCCGCCGCTCCGACGTGGGGCGGCACATCATCGGGTCCAGGCTGATGGCGCACGGGAACGGCGAGGATCGCACACGCCCGATCGGCGTCGGACTGTCGGGCACCAATCTCGAGCGCGCCGGCGACCACAACCAACGCGTGACGCTTCACGCGGTGCGGCTGAACGGCCCGGTCCAGCGGACGGAGCTGGCCGACATCACCGGCCTGACCGCGCCGGCGATCGCCAACATCACCCGCCGGCTGCTGAACGACGGCCTCATCATGGAGAGCGGTCGCCATCACGGCGCCCGCGGCCGCGCCGCCAGCAAGCTGGTGATCAATCCCGACAGCTGCTTCTCGATCGGCGTCAATGTCGACCGCGACCACATCACCATCGTCGTCGTCGATTTCGTCGGGCGGGTGCGGGCGCGGTCGTCGCGCGAGGTCGCCTTCGCGATGCCCGACGCGGTGCAGAGCTTCTTCCGCCATTCGATCGGCCAGATGCTGGCCAAGGCGAACATCGACCCGGCCCGCCTGATCGGCATCGGCGTGGCGTTCCCGGACGAGATGGAGCGAACGAAGCTGCCCGAGCAGCCGGACGACTACGCGGTGTGGGGCTCGGTCGCCGTCGACGAGTTGCTGTCGGACGTTTTCCCGATCCCGGTCTATGTCGAGAACGACGCGGCCGCGGCCGCCTTGGGGGAGATGCAATTCGGACTCGGCCACCAGTACCGCAGCTTCTTCTATATCCTCATCACCGCGGCCTTGGGCGGCGGGCTGGTCGTCGACGGGCAGTATGTCCGCGGCGCCAACGGCCGCAGCGGCGAGCTCGGCTGGCTGCACGGCCGCGATGCCGCAGGCAACAGCAGGCAACTGCAGAACATCGTGTCGCTCTCGGCCCTCTACAGCCTGCTGGCCCGCGAGGGCTACCACGTCGCCTCGCCGCGCGGCCTGACCAGGCTCGACGGGCGCGGCCGGGACATCGCGCTCGGCTGGGTCGAGGCGTCGTCCGAGACACTCGTGGACACGATGCTGGCCATCAACTGCCTGATCAATCCGGAGGCCGTGCTGATCGGCGGCCGGCTGCCGTCGACACTGGTCGACCGCCTCGCCGATGGGCTGAACCGGCGCCTCAAGCCCTACGCGGCGCAGTTCCCGGTGATCGCGCCGGTCGCCCGCGCGCTGACCTCCGACGATGCGCCGGCGGTCGGTGCGGCGATTCTGCCCTTCAGCAAGCAACTGCTGCCGCGGCGGAGCGTTCTGATGAAGACAGCCATGGAGGCCTGATGGCCGGGACCCCCACCTTCGGTATGAGCCTTGCGGAGACATCGCCGACGGCCGGCAGGACAGGCGATTTCGTCGCCGTGACGACGCTGTTCTTCGCCTGGGGCTTCATCACCTCGACGATCGACCCGCTGGTCACGGCGGTGCGGACGCTCTTCAGCCTCAGCTACACCGAATCGATGCTGACGCAGTTCGCCTTCTTCACGGCCTACGGAATCGTCTCGCTGCCCGGCGCGATCATCGTGGCGCGGCTGCGCTACGGCGGGGCCATCGTGGCGTCGCTGCTGGCGATGCTGGCGGGCGCCCTCTTCATCCCGGTCGCGACCGGCCTCGACACCTACGGCCTCGTGCTTGCGGCGCTCTTCGTCGTCGGCGCCGGGATCACCGTGCTGCAGGTGGCGGCCAATCCGCTGGCGGCGGCGCTGGGTCCGCCGGAGGGCTCGCATTTCCGGCTGACGCTGTCGCAGGCCTTCAACTCGCTGGGGACCGTGCTCGGCCCGATCATGGCCTCCACCGTCATGTTGCGCGGCGGGGTGTTCGGCGACCATGCCGGCAGCGCCGAACGGGCCCAGTCCTTCGGCAATGTCGACACCGCGTTCCTCGGCATGGCCGCGATGATCCTGGTCCTGGCGCTGTTCATGGGACGGGTCCGCAAGCGCCTCGATCGCGCCGCGCCGGTGGGCGGGTCGGGCGCATCGGTATGGACGGCGCTGGGTTCGCGCTGGGCGCTGCTTGGCGCCGCGGCGATCTTCCTTTATGTCGGCGCGGAGGTGTCGATCGGGAGCAGCATGATCAACTTCCTCAGCCAGCGCGACGTGCTCGGCATCCCGGTGGATCGGGCGGGCCAGCTCCTCGGCGTGTTCTACTGGGGCGGCGCGATGGTGGGGCGCTTCGCCGGCAGCATGGTGCTGCGCCGCGTGCCGGCGCCCCTGGCGCTGACCGTCGTGGCGAGCGTCGCGACGCTGCTCTGCCTCACCGTGACCCAGGCCGCCGGCGGCGTCGCGGCAGTGGCGGCGCTCGCGGTCGGCACGATGAACGCGATCATGTTCCCGACCATCTTCACGGTGACGCTGGAGCGTTCGACCGCGCCGACCGCAGCCACATCCGGCCTCCTCTGCATGGCGATCGTCGGCGGCGCGGTGCTGCCGGTCATGTTCGGCAGGATCGCCGATCTGGCCGACCTGCATGCGGCGTTCTTCGTACCGATGACGGCCTATGCGGTGATCTCGCTCATCGCGTTTGCGGCGCGCCGGGCGCCGATCGCCGCGGTGCCCGAAAGCGCATGACGCCGGCTCCTCCGCCGGCGGACCGGCGGCTCCGCACGGCGCTCGACCGGCTACGGCGCTGGCTGCTCGACGACGCCTATCCGATCTGGGCCACCACCGGGTTAGAGAAAGGCGGCGGCTTCCAGGAGAAGATCGGTCTCGACGGGGTGCCGACGCGCGACAACCGGCGGGCGCGGGTGCAGGCCCGCCAAGTGTACTGCTACGCCCAGGCGCCGTCCTTCGGCTGGACCCGGGACGCCGAGGCGCCGGCGGCCCAGGGGCTGGCGTGGTTCCTCAAACACT
>DATGFU010000637.1:0-4972 GCA_035308865.1 Allostellaceae bacterium
CCTGCACCGCGTCGGCGATCTGATCCTGGAGAACGCCGAAGAGCTCGCGCTCCTTGACTCGCTGGACAATGGCAAGCCGCTGTCGATGGCGCGGTTGATCGACGTTCCGGCGTCGGCAGACATGTTCCACTACATGGCGGGGTGGCCCACGAAGATCGAGGGCAACACGATCCCGTGGTCTGACGCGCCGCCGGACCGCTTCCTCGCCTTCACCCTGCGCGAGCCGGTCGGCGTGGTCGCCCAGATCATCCCGTGGAACTTCCCGCTGCTGATGGCGGCGTGGAAGCTGGCGCCAGCGCTCGCCGCCGGCTGCACGCTGGTCCTGAAAGCCGCGGAGCAGACGCCGCTCTCGGCGCTGCGCCTGGCCGAGCTGGTGCTGGAGGCCGGCTTCCCGGCCGGCGTCGTCAACATCATCAGCGGCTTCGGCGAGACGGCCGGCGCCGCCCTGGCGGGCCATCCCGATGTCGACAAGGTGGCCTTCACCGGCTCGACCGAGGTCGGCAAGCTGATCGTCAAGGCGGCGGCCGGCAATCTGAAGAAGGTCACGCTGGAGCTGGGCGGCAAGTCGCCGGCGATCGTGATGCCCGACGCCGATCTCGACCGCGCCATTCCCGGCGTGGCGAGCGCCATCTTCTTCAACCACGGCCAGTGCTGCTGCGCCGGGTCGCGGCTGTTCGTCCATCGCGACATCTATGACCATGTGGTCGAGGGCGTGTCGGGCATCGCCAGCCGGATCAAGGTCGGCGCCGGCCTCGATCCCGCGACCGAGATGGGGCCGCTGGTCTCGGAGGAGCAGTTCCAGCGGGTGACCGGCTATATCCGCTCGGGCATCGAGGAAGGCGCCTGCGCGGTGGCCGGCGGCGAGCGGGTCGGCAAGGAAGGCTACTTCGTGCAGCCGACCGTGCTCACCAAGACCAACCCGGAGATGAAGGTCATCCGCGAAGAGATCTTCGGGCCGGTGGTGGCCGCCGTCCCCTTTACCGACCGGGATCTCGACCACATCGCCAAGGAGGCCAACGACACGATCTACGGCCTCGCCGCCAGCGTCTGGACCCGCGACGGCGGCGTCGCCCACAAGCTGGCCCGCCGCATCCGCTCGGGCACGGTGTGGATCAACTGCCACAACGTGTTCGACGCCGCCCTGCCCTTCGGCGGCTACAAGCAGTCCGGCTGGGGCCGCGAGATGGGCGAGGAGGTGTTCCACAACTACACCGAGGTGAAGGCGGTCACCACGGCGCTGTAAGCCCGGTCGGCGCGGCTTCACGACCCCCACCCAACCCTCCCCCGCAAGGCCGGAGAGGGCTCGTTACTCCCTCTCCCGCGAAGCGGGGGAGGGCCGGGGTGGGGGTGTCTCCGTTAGGCCCGCACGAGCCCGCCTAACGGCCTGATCCCGCTGCTCCCCGGGAACACCGCAGAGTCGAGCTTCGCCGTATCGGCGCCGAGATGGTCGCGCAGGACGCCTTTCAGCACGCCGCGGATATCGGTGGCGATGCGGAGGTCGCGGTTCTCCTCGAGCTTGTCGAGCCCGACCCAGTCGCCGGCAATCCGGCCGCCCTTCACGGCGCCCCCGAAGAGCAGCGTCATCGACGCCGTGCCGTGATCGGTGCCGCCCGTGCCGTTGGGTGCAACCGTACGGCCGAACTCGGTGATCGAGACCACGACCGTCTGGTCCCAGGCGGGTCCGAGTGCGGTCCGCATCGCGTCCAGCCCGCCGACGTACTGCGTCAGGGTCTGGCTCAGCCGCCCCTTCACCGTGCCCTGGCCGACATGCGTGTCCCAACCGCCGATATCGAGGGCGGCGACGCGCGGTCCGTCGGGTGCCGCGAGCAGCCCGCCCGCCGCTTCGGCCATCAGGCGGAACGGGCCGCCGCCCTTGCCGCCGCCCATCATCTTGCCGTCGTCGGGCCCCAGCACCTCGTCGGAGAGGTTCTTGGCCTTCAGCCCGTCGGCCAATGCCGGCCCGAAAAGCTTGTCGTCGGCATAGAGCTTCGCCATCGCGGCGAGGAGCGGCGTCGGCGCCGGCCGGATGTTGGGCGGCTCCCAGTTGGCGACCGGCACGTCGCCGCGCAGCGTCAGCATCACCTCCGCCCCCATCGACAGGCCGAGGCGGCGGCCGGCTTGCGGCGGCGGCAGGATCGCGAGCGCCCGGTTCAGCCAGCCATGGGCGTCGCCCTGGCGATGCGTGAGGCCGGTCTCCAGCATGTCCTGCGCGTCGAAATGCGAGCGCGTGTGGTAGCCGCCGAAGGTCGCCGGCACGACAGCGAACTGCCCCGACTGCCAGAGCGGCGCGAAGGCGGCCAGCGCCGGGTTGAGCCCGAACGTACCGTCGAGCCTGACGATCCCGTCCGCCTCGCCGGGCATGGGCAGAGCCAGCGCGCCGCGGCGCTCGAGGTAGCGGGGATCGCCATAGGGCGGGATCGCCGCCAGCCCGTCCATCGCGCCGCGCTGGACGATGACGATGAGCCGCTTCTCGGTCGGCAGGTCGGCCACGGCGAAGCCGGGCAGCCCGAGCGCGCTCCAGGCCGCGCCCGCGCCGACGATGCGCAGCAGGTTGCGCCGCGAGAGGGAGGTCGATGCGGTCATCTCGGTCACCGTCTCTGGAACTGCGGGGTGGCGAGCAGCATGGCCACCGCCTGGGTGCGGCTCTCGGCCCGGCCGATCGCCTCGTGGGCGGCCGGATCGAGCGCGCCGCCGAGCGCCTGCGCCGCCACCGTCTCGGGATCGAGCGTCTTGTCGGTGCGGTCGGCGAAGGCCGCGCACCATTCGACCCGCCGCAGCACCGCCTCGGGCCCGATCCACGAGACCGCATCGTCGGGCCAGCCCGCCGGCTGCGGCGCCATGAAGACCGGCTGGCCGAGCCGTTCGAGGAAGCTCGCGAGCAGGTCTGGCGGCAGCGTCAGGCCGGTGGCGATCGAGGCGGAGACAACCAGATCCCAGGGCGTCTTCACCTTGTCCTGCCACGCGCTCCACGCCTCCGGCAGCTCGGCCAGGGTGGCGCTGACGTGCCGGAGATCGCCGCCGGATTCACGAAAGGCGGCGGCAAGCCGGTCGACTGCCGATGGCGGCGGATCGTCGGCGACGAAATGCCGGGCGAGCTTCCGGGCGATGTGGCGGGCGGTCGAGGGATGGACGGCGATGTCGTGGATGGCGGCGAGCCCCTGCCCCATCCCCTCATCGGCATAGGTCCGGCCGAGCAGCACCTGCGGTCCCGGCTCGTGCAGCTGGGGGTAGAAGCGGAACTTCCCGGCATCCGGATCCTGGAGCCGCCCGATGCCCCAGCCGGTGAGGATGCGGGCGAGCGCGCGGACATCCTCCTCGGTGTAGCCGCCGTCGACGCCGAGCGTGTGCAGCTCCAGCAGCTCGCGGCCGAGATTCTCGTTGAGCCCCTTCTTGTTGCGCTGGCCCGCCCGCGAGTTGGGCCCGACCGAGACCGCGTTGTCGAGGTAGCGGCCCATCACCGGATGCATCACCACGGCGAGGACCATGGTCTCGAACTTGCCGAGCATATGCGGCCGGATCGCCTCGCGCTCGAAGGCGCCGGCGACCGGCCGCACCTCCGGCCGCACGCCCGAGACGGTGAAATGATTGGCCCAGAAGGCGGCAAGCCGCTCGACGAAGGGCGTGTCGCTGGCAATCGCCGCCTGGTAGCGCGCGCCGACCTCGCGGAGATAATCCTCGCGGATCTCCTTGCGGCGCCCATCCTCCATCGACTTGTCCGCCGCCCGGTCGGGATCGCCCTGCTGCTTGGCCTGCTCGCGCTCCTGGCGGCGTTCGCGCTCGAGGGCGACGAGCGTCGAGGTGGCGTCGGGCATGCCGGCGAAGGCGGCCGGCAGCACCGGCCGGTCGAGCTGCGAGCGCACCCATTGGCGCGCATCTCCGGTCGGCGCGGGCTTGCCCGGCCCCGACCCGTAACCGAACCGCGAAGCCGCGATGATGGCCTCGTCCATGAAGACCTCCGGCATCCAAACGCGAGTATAACGCCGCAGGGTGGGGATTCCCTACGGCAAGGGTGACGCCAGCGGGCGAGCCAGTTGTCGGTCCGCCTGTCGCCATGTATATTGATGATGTTGATCTGGAGAGCTATCCATGGCCATCCAAATCGCCAACCCCACAGTCGTCGCCAAGATCGAGGCGCTGGCGGAGACCACCGGGCTGACGAAGACCGCCGCCGTCGAGCAGGCGGTCGACGCCATGCTGAACCGCGCGGCTCGCCGCGACGACGTCTGGGACCGGTTCGCTGCGATCCTCGCCCAGCTCGATCGCGTGCCAAAAATCCCCGATCCCGTCGATCCGCTGGCGTGGGACGAGCACGGTCTGCCGCGGTGATCGTCGTCGATACGTCGGCGCTGATCGCCATCGCATTCGACGAACCCGAAAGGGCGGCGTTCGCGACGGCGATCCGCTCGGCATCGAAGGCGCTGATCAGCGCGCCCGCGGTCGTCGAATCCAAGCTGGTCGCCCATAGCCGCGGCGGGCAGCGCACGGTCGTGCTGCTCGACGATCTCTTGCGCCTCCCGATATTCGAGGTCGTCCCGCCCGAGGCAGCCGAAATCGCCGCCGCCTACGCGGCCTTCGTCGCGTTCGGCAAGGGAAGCGGGCATCCGGCGCAATTGAATTTCGGCGATCTGTTCTCCTATGCGCTGGCCAAGGTCCGCGGCCTGCCGCTGCTCTATAAGGGCGACGATTTCGGACATACCGACATCAGGCCTGCGGTCGCGCCCGCCGCCTGACCGCGGCTCGCAGCGGCGATCCCGCTCACGACGGCGGGGGGTCTTGAGACCGTAAGGCACTCGACAGGCGCGGCCTTGATCGTCCTGCTGTGCGGCGGCACCAAGCGGTCGCAGCCGCGCGACATCGTTCGGGCGAAGGCGCTGGCCCGAGAATTGGAGGACTGACGATGAAGACCGAACCGTTCGATGCGGCGCCCTATTTGAGCTCGCCGGCGGCGCAGGAAGAGCTCCTCAACGATGCC
>DATGFU010000638.1:0-11853 GCA_035308865.1 Allostellaceae bacterium
ATATTCTTGGCCAACACAATCTCCTACGCAACGCGGGACCTGGCGCTCTTCATGGTGAGCCGATTCTTCAGCGGCCTTGGCGAAGGCGCCATGCTCGCCGTATCGGCCGAGGTCGCGGGGCGCGAGGACGATCCTATCCGCGTGTTCTCATGGATCGGGTTCTTCGTGGCGGTCTCGGCCGGCCTCGCGCTCTATTCGACACCGCTGGTCGTCGCCTGGCTCGGGCCGTCGGGGATCTTCTGCGTCATTGCGCTCTTCGCGGCGGTGTCGGCGGTCACGATCCCCTGGTTCCCGTCGGGCCAAGGAAGCGCGACGCGGCCAGCCTTCTCGGTTATTCGTCAGCCGCCCAACCTGGCGGTGCTGACGAGCCTCGCACTCTCGTGGGGCGGGGCCAGCTCGCTCTGGGTCTACGCCTCGCAGATCGGCAAGGCGGACGGGTTCTCGCTGGAGCGGATCGGCCTCCTGCTCTCGATCGGTCAGATCGTCGGGATCGCCGGCCCTCCGGTCATGGGCTGGGTGGCGGCGCGCCGGGGGCTCGCGACCGTGCTGTTCGGAGGGCTTGTTCTGGACCTCGTTGGGGCCGGCCTCTTCTGCCTATTGCCTGACGCCCTCGGCTTCGCCGGCGGCGCGGCCATCCTCTCCTTCGTCGCAATGTACATCGTGCCGTCCTATCGCAGCCAGATGGCCGCGTTCGACGGGTCTGGAGCAGTCGTCGCCGCGTCCGTCGCCTTCTTCACGGTCGGATACGGCGCCGGTCCGTTTGTTCTTGGGCTGGTGCTGGCGCTGAAGGACGGCGTCCCGTCGGTGCTCGGGCTCGCCTCAGCCTTCTATCTGGCTGCCGGCGGCGCTCTCGCGGCGGCCCTCATCCTCCATCGCCGGATCCAGGCCGAGCAGCGCACGCGCGGCAAGCCCACCCCCGCCTAGCCGGCGGCAGATGGTTCCGGGATGCCACTGCAGAAATTTCCACAATTGGGGAATTTTCTGTTGACTCGAATTTATCTACTCATGTGAAATCAGTCTGCCAAAACGGAAGCCGACCGTCGAGCTCGGCGTCGAAATTGGGGGACAGAGGAATGATTCCGCAGAGGTCGCTCCGTATTCTTCCGCTCGCCGTCGCAGGCGTCGCGCTGTCGATCCCTCAAACAGGCCGGGCCGACGAGCTCGAGACGGTCGTGGTCACGGCCCAGAAACGGTCAGAATCCCTCCAGTCCGTCCCGGTCGCGGTGACCGACTTCAAGGATGCCGATCTCCAGAACAAGCAGATCGTCTCAGTGGTCGATCTCGGTGATGAGGTTCCCAATCTTGAGGCGACGAAGACCGACCAAGGCGGCTCGAACGTAAATTTCTACATCCGCGGCATCGGCCAGAACGACTTCATCTCGACCGACGATCCGGGCGTCGGCGTCTATCTCGACGGCGTCTATATCGCGAGAACCGCGGGCGGGCTGCTCGATCTCGGCGACATCTCGGACGTCGAGATTCTGCGGGGTCCGCAGGGGACTCTTTTCGGGAAGAACACGATCGGTGGCGCGGTGCTGGTCACCACGCACGAACCGACCTTCGATCTGACGGGCGATGTCGAGGGGCGCTTCGGCGAGCGCTCCCGCATGGATTTCTCTGGAGTCCTCAACGTACCGCTGGTCGACAACGTGGCCGCGCTCCGGATCAGCTTCACCGACCGGAACCAGGACGGCTACGCGCACAGCCTTTATGACAACCAGGACGAAGGGTCCGAGCATCACGGCACGCTCCGGGCTTCGTTCCTGTGGCTGCCGGCCGACAGCTGGAAGGTGTTGGCGTCCGCCGACTGGACGCATACCGACCAGGAGGAGATACCGGCCTACGTCACTGATTTCGCGCCCAATACGTTCGTCACGGGACCGCAGAACGCCTGGGCGATCGCCAACGGCGTGGCGCCATGGGATCAGCGCTGGGCGACCGGCAACCCGTTCCAGAACTATTCCGGCTTCCACCCCGGCAACAAGGGCGACGTCTGGGGTACCAGCCTGACCGTGACCAAAAGCTTCTCCGGCGAAGCACAGCTCAAGTCGATCTTCGCCTACCGCCAGCTCGACGACCGCACTGGCCTCGACTACGGCGGTTCGCCGACCGGCCTCGGCAACCAGAACGTCGATGTAAGCCAGAACCAAGTCAGCGAGGAGCTGATCTTCACGGACAGCTTCCTCGACGGGCGGCTGAACCTCGTCTCGGGCCTGTTCTTCATGCACGAGGACGGCCGCGACGACATCCTGCTCGATCTGGTGATCACCGGGAATACCAGCGGGATCGAGACGGACACGCTGAATCTCTTCGAGGGCACGACCTATGCCGGATACGGCCAGCTCTCCTACAAGCTGACAGACGCGCTCGATTTCGATCTCGGCGCCAGGTACTCATACGAAGACAAGGACGACACGATCTCGGTCTTCAGCCTGCAGCCGCCGCCGGGATTCGACGTCATCACGCCAATGTCGCAGACCCACGGCTGGTACTCGCTGACCTACCGGGCCGCCGCGAATTACAAGATCACCGAAGACGCGATGGTCTACGCGTCGATCGCGACCGGCTTCAAGAGCGGCGGCTTCAACGGCCGGCCGAACGCCGGCGGCGACTTCAATGCCTACGGCCCCGAGAAGGCGACGACTTATGAGGTCGGCACCAAGGCGGATTTCTTCGACAAGTCGCTGCGCGTCGACCTCGCCGGCTTCTACACCGAGTACGACGACATACAGGAAGTCGTGAATGCGACCGACCCGTTCACCGGCGCACCGCTGAACCTAGTCGAGAACGCCGCCAAGGCAACGATGAAGGGGATTGAGCTGGAGGCGACCTGGGCGCCGGTGCCGCGTATGAAACTCAATCTGGGCACCGGCTACCTTTATTCCGCCTTCGACGAGATCGCGCCGGGCGCCGCGATCACACTGTCCAACAAGCTGCCGTCGACGCCTCGCTGGACGCTGAACGCCGGCGCCCAATACACTGTGCCGCTTGGGACGTTCGGCGACCTGCTCGCCCGCGCCGACGTTTCCTGGGTCGACCGGTTCTATTGGCAGGTCCAGAGCACTCCGCTCGATCAAGGTGGTAACTACGCTCTGGTTAACGCCATCCTGACTTACACGCCGCCTAAGGGTAATTATCAAGTCTCGTTCTACGGTAAGAATCTCTTCGACCGGACCTACTTCACCTACGCCGACGACCTCAGTCCGTTCGCGATGGCGCTGGCCATTCCCGGCGAGCCTCGAGAGCTCGGGGTGTTGCTCCGGTATGAGTGGTGACGGGCGGATCGCCGGCCCCCGTCCGTGTCAGGCGAAGGACAGCAGGCGCCTCGGGTTCTCGACCATCAGGATCTCGAATGCCGCGTCGTTGATGCCCGCCGCCCGGAATCGCGGCTTGAGAGTGTCCAGAATATGCGCGAATCCCCAGCCACCCCAGCTTCGCCGGCCGGTCATGTAGCAGACGTCCTGCGATACCAGCAGCTGCCCGATGTAGCCGGCGTCGATCAGCCGCTTCAGCTCCTTAATGCGCTGGGTGTCGGTCGGCAGTTGGATGTAGTCGTCGCCGAACGCGAACACGCCCTCCGCGCCAAACGTGTCATACTCGAACCAGACGCCCCTCCTCAGGCACGCCTCCTGATAGGCAAAATCGTCACCCGATCCGTCCTGGTGACAGAACACCAGCTGCTCGAGCGCGCCGCCCTCTTCGGTATAGGCGGCGACAATGCCGTCGAGGGTGGGACGTGTGCTCGGCATGATCCCGGTCATGAGGTGCAGGAAGACCGGCGCGCCGGTCCGGCGCTGGGCGCGGCCGGCCGCCCGGACGCATTTCATCTCCGTCGGCGTGGGTCCTTCGATTCCGATCTCGCCTATCGCGCCGCGCCGCACGCCCTCGGCGCCGCCGGTCTCGATGTCGTCGATCAGCCGCTGCGCGAGCTCTTCGATCGAGGCGGCGTGAACCCAGGCGGGCAAGGACGCGTCGATATAATAGCCGGTCGCCGCGATAACGTTGAGGTCGGTCCGGCAGGCGATCTCGTGCAGATCCTTGGCGAACTCCGGCAGGCCGGTCAGGTCGACGATCGTCCGCCCCCCGGCGTCGATCAGCCATTTGCATTCATCGACCGCCAGCTGCACGTCACGGGCCACCAGATTGGCCTTGTAGCCGGCGGGCTCGCGCAGCAGGCGCCAGCGGTCGGACAGGCGCGGCTGCAGTGCCAGCGTCGGCTCGTCGTCGGCCGGCCGATAGCGTACGCTCATGTCGATGAGCAGATGCTCGTGCGGCAGCGTGATGCCCAGCTTCTCGCCAGGCACGAGACCGCGGACACTGATCGCCGATTTGCACATCTTCGCCTCCCGCCGACGCTGCGCCTTCCGGCGCGGACGAGGCAACGCTATCGCTCGCGGGGTCCGGAGTCATGTGGAAAATTCTCTGTATGTAGAATTTCGTCATTGCGACAGGGGGTCGACCCAACTATCAATGACGAGCGACCGGGAAGAGCCGCGCGGCGGTGGCAAACTCGCCGATGATCAGGAGGGCGCTATCGTGAAGACCGTGGAGGGGATGCGATCCGGCGCCGGTGGCGCCCTCCCGTCCGCGGACACGCTTGACCGCGACGATCCGCTACGCGCCCAGCGCGACCAATTCTCGATCCCGCAGGGTCTTCTCTACTTCGCCGGCCATTCGTTAGGGGCACCTCGCCTCTCAGTGTCCGACCGGCTGGCAGAGGTCGAGCGGGAATGGCGTCGACATCTCGTCCGCGCTTGGGGCGATTGCGGCTGGATCGACCTGCCGCGGCAGGTCGGGGCGAAGCTCGCTTCGCTGATCGGTGCCGCGCCGGACGAGGTAGTGTGCGCGGATTCGACCTCGGTGAACCTTTACAAGACGGTCTTCGCCGCGCTGCCGCTGGCCAAGGGCAGACGAGTCATCCTGACCGAGCGGGACAACTTCCCCACCGATCTCTATATCCTCGAAGGCCTTGCGCGACAGGCGCGGACCGAGCTGCGCGTCGTCGAATCCGACCAGATTCAGACGGCCATCGATGGCGACGTCGCGGTGGTCGCGCTCTCGCACGTGAACTACAAGAGCGCCGCCATCCACGACATGGCCGGCATCACCGCCGCGGCCCATAAGGCCGGCGCGCTTACGGTCTGGGACCTCAGCCACGCCGCCGGCTGCGTCGAGGTAAAGCTCGACGAGGCCGAGGCCGATTTCGCCGTCGGCTGCGGCTACAAGTATCTCAACGGCGGCCCCGGCGCGCCCGGCTATCTGTTCGCCGCGCAGCGCCACCAGGCCGTCGTGACGTCGCCTCTCCAGGGTTGGCTCGGCCACGCGGCGCCCTTCGCCTTCGAGGAGGACTTCCGGCCGCAGGAGGGGATCGAGCGCTTCCTGTGCGGCTCGCCGCCGATCATCAGCATGGCGGCCCTCGACGCCAGCCTCGATCTTCACCGCAGCGTCGGCGTCGCGGCGTTGCAGGCGAAGACGCGCAAGCTCACCGACTACTTCATCGCGCAGATGGACGAGGCCGCCGCCGGCATGGGGTTCGAGCTGGTGAGCCCCCGCGACTCTCGGATCAGGGGCGGCCATGTCGCCTACCGGCATCCTGAGGGGTATCCGATCATGGCGGCGCTGATTGAGCGCGGCGTGGTCGGCGACTTCCGCGCGCCCGACAACATCCGCTTCGGCTGCTCGCCGCTTTACCTCCGCTTCCGGGACGTTGCGGATGCCGTCGCCCGGCTGGTCGACGTGATGGAGACCGGCGCATGGAAGGACCCGAAATACCAGACGAGGGCCAAGGTCACATGAGGCCCTTCAATGCCTGATCCCGCGTCGCGACGGCGTTTCGAGGGCCGCACCGCGGTCATCACCGGCGGATATTCCGGCATCGGCGCCGCGACGGCCGCCTGCTTGGCCGCGGAGGGCGCTGAGGTCTGGGTTCTCGACGTCGCCGCTCCCCGTGTAGCGATCGAGGATCGCCAGATTGCCGTCGATGTCGGCGATTTCGCCGCGGTATCCGCCGCCGCGACGGCGATCCTGGAACGGACCGGCCGGATCGACGTCCTCGTGACCTGCGCCGCCATCGTCCGTTCCGGGACTGCCTACGATCAGGACGCGGCCGACTGGCGTGACGTCCTGCGCATCAATCTCGACGGCGCCTTCAACGCCATGCGGGCGATGCTGCCGGCGATGATCGCGCGCCGGTCGGGCGCCGTCGTCCATGTCGCGTCCGACGCCGGGCTGATCGGGCAGCGCGACCAGATCGCCTACGCGACGAGCAAGGGCGGCGTGGTGGAGATGACCCGCTCGGCAGCGCTCGATGCGGCCCCGTTCGGGGTGCGCGTCAATGCGGTCTGCCCCTGCTTCGTGGACACGCCGATGATGCGGCGCTGGATCGACGCCCAGCCGGACCCGGGCGCGGCGCTCGCGGAAGCGGCGGCGGAGCAGCTCCTTGGGCGGATCGGTCGGCCTGCCGAAATCGCCGCCGCGATCGCCTTCCTGGCGTCCGATGATGCCGCCTTCATCACCGGCGTGAACCTGCCGGTCGACGGCGGCTCGACGGCGGGCTGAAGGGAGAGCGGCGGCATGGGCCTGGACGAGCGCTTTACCGGACGGACGGTCATCGTGACCGGCGCCGCGACGGGCATCGGCGCGGCCATCGCCCGCGGCTTCGCGGCAGCGGGCGCCTGGGTCTGCGGCATCGATGTCGATGGGCCGCGCCTCGACGGGTTGGTCGCCTCGCTTCCGCATCCCGGGCACGCCTTCACCGGCGACATCACGGACGAGACGGCGATGCGGACCGTCGCCGGACGCGTTCTCGATCTGCGCGGCGGCATCGATGTCGTGGTCAACAATGCCGGGATCGCCGGGCCGCAATCGCCGGTCGACCAGACGTCGCTCGAAGACTGGAATCGCACGCTCGCGGTCAACCTCACCGGCACGTTCCTCTTGTGCAAGCACACCCTGCCGGCGCTCCGCCGCAGCCGCGGCGCGATCGTCAACATCGCCTCGGCGCTGGCGCTGATCGGCTGGCCCAACGAGTGCGCCTACGGGCCCACCAAGGCCGCGATCGTCCAGCTCACCAAGGGAATGGCCGTCGACTACGCGCCGGACGTTCGCGTGAACTGCGTCTGCCCGGGCGCGGTGCGGACCGAGATGATCGAATCGGTCGTTTCGAAGGACATCGATCTGGAAACGGCACTCGCTGAATATGGGCAGGTCCATCCGCTGCATCGTCGCCTCGCCTGGCCGCGCGAGATCGCGGCGGCCGTGATGTTCCTCGCCTCGGACGATGCTAGCCTGATCACCGGCGCCGCGCTGCCGGTGGACGGCGGCTTCTCGATCGCGGGGCGGGGCCGAGGGAGAGTCGAGTGAGCGCATCCCATTACTTTACGTTGCGCGACGGAGCCCGGCTCCATTACCTTGACGAAGGAGCCGGTCGGCCGATCGTGCTGCTGCACGGGGTTTGGGGCAGCACGCGGTTCTTCCACAAGCAGATCGCGCCTCTGGCCGCCGCGCATCGCGTCCTGGCGCTGGATTTCCGCGGCCATGGGCGCTCCGCCATGACGCTCGACCGCCAGACGGTCGAGGCTTACGCGGAGGACCTTTACGAGTTCATCGAAGGCCTGGGCCTCGTCGATCCTGTGCTGGTCGGCTGGTCGATGGGCGCCTTCGTCATCTGGACCTACGGGCAGCGCTTTGGCACCGAGGGGATCGCCGGCACGGTCCTGGTTGATCAGGCACCGACCGACATGAAGTCCGAGGCGAATCCTGGCGGCATTGTCACCGTTGATGATCTCGCGGCCTGGCACCGCGCGGTGCTCATGGATCAGAAGGCGTTCACGCGGAACGTGGTGCCAATGATGTTCCACCGCCCGCTCGCGCCCGAGGATTTCGACTGGGCGTTGGCCGAGATGACCGCCGCGCCGCCGGCGGTGGCCGCGGCGATTTTCGTCGACCAGTGCTTTCAGGACTTCCACGAGACTGCGCGCGGCTGGAAGGTGCCGACGCTCGTCTGCGCGGGCGAGCGCAGCCTGCAGCCGCTCGAAAAGATGCGGTGGATCGCGGAGGTGGCGCGGTCCGGCGAGTTCCGGGTCTTCCCGGATTGCGGCCACTGCGTCTTTCTTGAGGAGCCGGATCTCTTCAATCGCACGATCATCGAGTTCGTGGCGCGGCTGCCGGGAGGAGCAAGGTGAGCGGCGTGGCCGAGGCGGCACCGGCCCGCGGGGAGGCGCTGGCCCCGGCCGCGATCTTCGTAGCCGCGGTTGTCAGCGAATACAGCCTGCTGATCATGCCGTTCATCGTCGGCGCCGCGGTCGATGGGTACGGGATTTCCGAAAGCTTCGTCAGCGAGATCGTGGCGCTCCACTTGCTGGGCATGACCGCCGGGTCGCTCGTGGTGTCGCTTACCATCGACCGGCTCAACGCACGGGCGGCGGTGGTCCTGGCCGGACTCGCGATCGCCGTCGCCAATGCGCTCTGCGCAGCGCATGTGCCGCTTGCGGGTTTCATCGCGGCGCGGGCTGGGACGGGGATCGGCGAGGGCATGATGATGGCGTTGTCCGGCGCCGCGGCGGGCCGCAGCCGCTCGCCGGAGACGCTCTTCACGGCCATCGGCTTCGGGGTCGCGGCCGTCGCCGCCATCGTGCTTTACGCCGTGCCCTATCTCTCCGACGCATTCGGGCGCGGCAGCGTCTTCGGCGTGTCGAGCGGCCTCGGCTGCCTTGCCGCCGCTGCGGCGCTGCCGTGGTTCCCGTCGCTGCCGCTGCCGCGCGAGCTCGCCGACTGGCGGCACTGGCTCACCCGCCGGAACGTGCTGATCCTGCTGGGATTCGCGGCGCTCTGGTCGAGCGCCAGCAGCCTCTGGGTCTATGCCGAGGCGATCTCGACCGGGAACGGGCTGACGCTGGAGCAGGTCGGCACCGACCTGTCCATCGCCCAGATCTTCGGTCTTGCCGGTCCGCCGCTGGTACTGGCGCTGCGGGCGCGGTCGGCGCTCGGCATGGTCCAGCTGATCTTCCTCGGTCTGGCGATGTGCCTCGTCGGCGCGGTCGTCTTCGTGGAAGTGCGGGGGACGCCCGGTTGCCTCGGCGGCGCCATCCTGATGTCGATCGCGACCATGTTCCTTAACCCCTGCTTCCGGTCGCTCATGGCCGCCGTGGATGCGCAGGGCCGCGTCGTCGCCGCCTCGGTCGCCTTCTACACGATCGGCTATGGCTTCGCGCCGTTCCTCATCGGCTGGGCGCTGCTCTTCTTCGCGCAGACGCCGGTGATTCTGAGCGCCAGCATCGGTTTTCTCGCGATCGCCGCCCTCTCCGTGTGGGGCGGGCGAGTCGAGGAGCGCCGCGCCGCACCATGACGAAGCGTTCTCAAAGCCACGCCGCGCCGGCCCCAACCAAGCCCGAGAGGTCGCCGCTCGGCCTCGTCATGAAGCCGGTCGTCGCCGACGCGATCCCCGATATCGGCGCGCGGATCACCGCCATTCGCAAGGAAAAGGGCATCACGCTGCGCGTGCTGAACGAGCGGACGGGCATTCCGATCTCGACTCTGTCCAAGATCCAGCTGCGCCAGGATTTCCTCAGCTACGTGCAGCTCGTGAAGATCTCGCGCGCGCTCGGGGTCGAGCTGACCGAGCTGTTCACCAGCGTCGCCATCGACGTCAAGACCGGCCGCCGCTCGATCACCAGATCGGGCGATGGGCTGGCCGAGGCGACGGACGAGTACAAATTCGAGATCCTGAATGCGGATCTCAAGAACAAGCGGATGGCGCCTGCCCTCATCTATGTGAAGGCGCGGACGCTCGAAGAAGCCGGCGGGCTGAAAGTGCATGACGGCGAGGAATTCATCTATGTTCTGTCGGGCTCGATCTACGCGCACACCGAGCATTTTCAACCTTCTCTGCTGGAGAAGGGCGATTCGATCTATCTCGACAGCACGACAGGGCACGCCTACGTCGCGGCCGGGTCGCGGCCGGCGTTGATCCTCGCGGTCATGTCGGTACCTTATTCGCTGGGCTGAGGGGTCGCCGCTCGCGGCGACCGGCAATTTGACGTCGGGAGGTCCGGGTTCCATGGCGCTGTGGCACAGGTTTCGGGCGCTCGGCGTTGCGGCGATCTCGGCATGCCTCGTTTCCGCCCACGCCGAAGGGGAGCCGGTCAACGTAGCGCCGGACTGGCAGAATATTGCGCTCATCTCCAAGGCGACCGCCTCGATCGAGGTATGCGTGGAGCCGCCGCTGCGGCGCGGCCATCCGATCCACGATCAGCTGTTCGCGGCCTTGCGCGATGCGCGTGCGGACTACGCGCATTACCAGCCCTACAGCGTCTATCCGCGGCTGGCGGTGGCCGAGCTCGAACCGCCTTCAGGCGGCCGGACGCATTGGGACTTCTCGCTGATGGACCCGATCACCGAGGATTTCGTCAACGCGACCGCCGGCCACCCGATCGTGTTCAACATCGGCACGCTGCCCGCCTGGGTGTTTGCCACCAAGACGCCGGCCGTCGTCGCGGCCGATCCCGACGCGCTCAACTGGGGCTACAGCGAGTTCAATCAGGCGACGCTCAGCGATGCCGCCGTCAAGCTGGCCGCGGATTACCAGGCGCGCCTTGTTGCCTGGTACACGCAGGGCGGCTTCACCGACGAAGCCGGCAAGCGGCACGAGCCAGGCCACCACTACGACGTTGCGTACTGGGAGGTGCTAAACGACCCGGACTTCGAGGATAGCCTGCGTCCGGCCGACTATACGCGGCTCTACGACGCCATCGTCACCGCCGTTCGCCAGGTGGCGCCAAAGATGAAGTTCATGGGGCCGGTGGTCGGCGACATCACCCACGCCGAATACTTCGATTACTTCCTCGATCCGGCGCACCACCAGCCAGGCGTGCCGATCGACATGCTGTCCTACCACATGTTCATGATCCCGGACGCCGACGAGGCGCCGGAGACTATGAGCTATACTTTCTATCAGCAGGCGGATCGGATGCTGCTGGCGTCGCAGTACATCGAGACGCTGCGGCGGCGCTTCCAGCCGAAGGCGCTGACCGACGTCGTCGACATTGCGACGATGCTTCCCGACCCCCTCGCCCCCAAGCTCGCCAAGCCCATTCCGCGCAGCTACTGGAGCCTGTCGGGCGGCATTTTCGCCTATCTCTACGGCAAGCTCGCGCTGATGGGCATCGACGTTGTCGGGGCCTCCGAGCTCATCGATTCGCCTGGCATTGTTGCTGCTTCGACTCTCGTGGATTGGGAGACCGGCCGGCCGACCGCGCGC
Source organism: Allostellaceae bacterium (assembly GCA_035308865.1). Lineage (GTDB taxonomy): Bacteria > Pseudomonadota > Alphaproteobacteria > ATCC43930 > CGMCC-115725 > DATGFU01. The sequence goes on from DATGFU010000638.1 coordinate 11,258, forward strand.
TACTGGGTCCTGCGGCTGCTGCGCGAGAGTTTCGGGCCCGGCGACAAGCTCGTCCTCCCGCCTGACTACACCGTACTGCAGCCCGATCCCGCGCCGCAGCTTTATGCCCAGGCCTTCGTCACAAGCGGCGGTCGCCGCGTCCTGCTGGTCAACAAGCGTGACAAGGCGGTCGCGGTGCGGATCCCCGGGGCTGCCGGCGGCACCATCCGGCAGGTCGATCAGACGACCGAGGCGGCACCGGCCGGCTGGAAGCTGTCCGACGATCTCGTGCAGCTTCCGGGGCTCGCCGTTGGCGTCGTCACGCTGCCTTGAGGACGTGAGTGCCATGTTCATCCGTAACGCCTGGTACGTCGCCGCGTGGGATTTCGAGCTCGCCGGCGGACCGATCGGCCGCCGGATCTGCGGCGATCCGGTGGTGTTCTATCGCGATGCGGAGGGCCGCGCCGCCGCGTTGGCCGACCGCTGCTGCCATCGCGGCGCACCACTGCATCTCGGCGAGGTGGTCGAGCGCGGGCTGCAATGCGGCTATCACGGGCTCGTCTTCGCCCGCGACGGCCGCTGCGTCGCCATTCCCGGCCAGGACGCGATTCCGTCGA
>DATGFU010000639.1:0-2263 GCA_035308865.1 Allostellaceae bacterium
GGATTTCGGCTGCGCGGTGGCGGCCCCGTCCGGGTCGATGGTGACCACATCCTCGGCGGAGCTGCGCCATGTCACCCGATCGGTAAGGTCCTGGTCGGGGCCGCCGGTGTATCTTCCCATGGCCCTGAACTTCACCGTGCCTGCGATCAGCGTCCGCGACGGCACGATCGAGATCGTGCGGAGCACCGGCGGCGGCGCCACGTAGGGCTGGGCAACACCCACGTCGATGGATGCGGTCATTCCGCTGTTCTTCTCGGTGACCGTGATCCGGGCCGTTCCGGCCTTCTTTGCTGTCGCGAGGCCCTTCTTGCCGATCGAGTTCTCGATCGACAGCACATCGGCCGGCACGACCGACCATTCCACGGCTTCCGTTTCGTCCTGCGTCACGTCCTGCCGGCGCCCGAAGACGTAGTGGCCGGTGGCGGTGAATTGCTGCTCGCCGGAAATCATGGGCGGCCGGTCCGGCTCGATGCTCAGCGACTTCAGGATCGGGATCGACACGTCGATCCCGATCGTGTCGTAGACGCGGCCGTCCATGGTCTTCGCGGTGATGTCAGCGTGTCCGTTCACGCTCTTCGCGGTGGCGCGACCATTCCCGTCGATCGCGACCACGTCCGCATCCGAGGTACGCCACTCGACCGCCATGGTGAGATCCCGCGAAGGGCCCTCGGAATATGAACCGATGGCCTTGAACGGCTGGCTGGTCCCGCCGGCCATCTCCAGCATACGTGGCTCGATAACAATATGTTCCAGCTCCACGACCGTCACGACAGCCGATCCGGTCACGGTTTCGGACGAACCCGGCGACTTCTCGTGGGTCGCCGTTAGGGTCACCGGCCCCCTCCCCGGTTTCGCGACCGCCTGTCCCGCGGCATCGATCGCGATGAGCTGGTCATTCGACGAATGCCATTCGACTGCGGTGGTCAGCACCTCGCTGATCCCGTCGCTGTAATCGCCGGTGACCGAAAAGGCGACCGCCTCGTCGCCGACGACGATCCAGGCGTTGGGAGGATCGACGGTGAGCGTGGTCAACACGCGCGCTTCCGGCTCCTCCATCGGCGAGGAAACGTCGCCGGGCCCCGCCTCAACTGGCTGGAATTGCGGCAGTCCCGCACTCGCGGCACCAGCCTGGGCGGGGTCGTCGTGCTTGTCGTCCTCCTCGGACTCCGACTCCAGCTGCTCGTCGGTCTTGATCTCGAGATCGGTGAAGCCGGCCTTCTTCAGATAGGGCCGCAGGTTGAGCCGCAATGCCGGCGGCGCCTCCTTGTTGACGCTGATGATGAGCGTGCCGCCGCCGCTCGCGTCGGAATTGACGAGCGCCCGGCCGAAGCGGACGCTGATGTTGTCGAGTTCCAGGCCGACGCTCGAAGCCTGCTTCTTCAGCAGGTCGCGCACCTTCTTCGGTTTCAGCCGTTTGTCGACGAGGATGACGCCTTCCTTGGTCTTGGTCAGCCCGATCGCACAGGCGACCGGATTGCCGTGCTTGGCGAGCGCCAGGATCGGCCTGAGCTCGGCGGGCGACATCACGTCGTCGGGTTCCGGGACTTTCTTTCCCTTATTGGCGGGCATGGCACGCGACTCCCCTAGAGTGGTCCGGCCCCGCGCTTCCAACCTACCCGATCCGCCGCCCCCGGCCAAGGCGGCCGCCGACAGGTTTCAGCAACACGTCAGCCGGCCGCGCCGGTATTGCGCCCCGCGACCCGCCGGAGGTAACGTCCAGGTTGAGGTGCGGCGGGGGGCCGATCTCGACCCTGCCACGCGACTTCGCTCGCAACCATTTGGCCTGTGGGGACACATGAAGTTCAAGCTCATCGGCGCCGCCGTCGTTGCGTTCGGCGCGCTTGCCTGCTCGTCGGCCTTCGCCGACAACCTCAAGTTCAAGATCACGAACGAATCCAAGTTCATCATCTCGTCGTTCCAGACCAACGAGGGCAAGGGCTGGAGCAAGAACTGGCTGGACGGCGATGTCGATGCCGGCGAGACGCTGGACATGCAGTTCCTGCAGGACGGGCCGTGCGCGATCCAGGTCCGTGTCGGCTGGCGCACCGAGGATGGCGGCCAGGAGGTGGGCGACCCCTGGAACATCGACATCTGCAAGGCTCACACGGTCTATTTCGACGGGAACAAGGTCACTTACGACTGATCGGCGCCGGCCGCTCGCGGCCAAGGTTGCGCCGAGGTAAGACCGACGCAGTGTGTCGGCGTGTCGACGCAACCCGCCGCGACACCTGCTCGGCGGGCCGATCGCTGCCTGCGTTGACTT
>DATGFU010000640.1:0-7180 GCA_035308865.1 Allostellaceae bacterium
AAGAAGCCCACGATCATGCCCCAGGGCCGCGTGCCCACATATTTGTCGAGCAGGAGACCGACCCCAACCCCGACCGCAACCGCGACGACTAGCTCCAGGCCTATGCGCAGCCCACGGGCGAGGTCACTCGACGCTCCCGTAGACATGCCGCCCTCGCGAGCCGGCGGTCGATGGCCATCCACAGCCTTGTCGATCCGCGCGCCCAGATCACGCAGGCGGTCCGGTGCGTCGCGCTCGTCCATGAAGAGGCTCGACCAAACCAAACCCTGTCCCGGTCGCCGGGGGGCGACGAAACGGCGCGCACCCTAAGAGTCCGCCTCCGCGAGTGTCAAGCCACGCGAGCGTACGAGCCCCCGGCGAAATCCGCAGGCGTGACGCGCGCCTGCGCCTATGGCGCGGGCTTGGCGGTTGCCGCGCGGAAATCGACGTCGGAATCGGCGACGAGATAGACCCAGGCCGCCCAGGCGGCGGTCGCCTGGGCGAGCTCGTTGCGGTCGACCTTGTCGAACGTGTCGTCCGCCGTGTGGTGGAAGTCGAAATAGTCGCTCCCGTCCTGCCGCACCGACAGGACCGGCACGCCGAGCTTGTGCAGATCCTCGACGTCCGAGCCGCTGCGCTCGGCCGCCGCGCGGTCGACGAAGACACCGAGCGTCGCCTCGGCGGCGCCGATGTCGTTCCCCAACCCCGTCTTGGCGATGCCCGGCGGCAGCTGGATCGCATAGGCCCTACGCGCGCCGAAATCGGCCTCGGCCGCAAGGACGATGGCACCGGCGTCTGTCTGGTGCGCCGCCGCATAGGCCTTGCCGCTGTAGCTCCGCTCCTCGGCGCCGAACAGCACGACGCGGATCGTGCGCGCCGGATGGCGGGGCAGAGTGCCGATCAGCCGTGCCGCGCCGGCCGTGATCGCCATGCCCGCCCCGTCGTCGATGGCGCCGGTGCCGAGATCCCAGGAATCGAGATGGCCGCCGATCAGCACGATCTCGCCGGGCTTGCTGCTGCCGGTGATCTCGCCGACGACGTTCGAGGATTGGGCGGTGGGGCTGCTCATTGGCGTCAGCACAAGATGCACGCGCACCGGCCCGTGCGCGGCCAGGCGCTCGAGCAGATCCGCATCGGGATTGGAGAGGGCGGCGGCGGGGATCTTCGGGGCGTCCTCGGCATAATCGAGCTGGCCGGTATGCGGCCGGCGCGCGCTGTCCGTGCCGAGCGAGCGCAGGAGGTAGGCGACGGCGCCGCGCTTCGCCGCCTCGGAGGGGCCGGAGCCGCGGATCACGAAGGAAGCACCATAGCCGCTGCCGTCTTCCGTGCGCGGCATGTGCTGCGTGACCACCGCGATCTTGCCGGCGAGCGATCCGGGTGCGGCGGCCAGCAGCGCGGCATAGGTCCGGAAGAGGGCGATCTCGGCCTCGATCCCGGTGTCGGGCGTCGCAACCGAGTCGCCGAGCGCCGTCACCGCCAGGTTCTGCGGCACGGGCGCGACCACGCGCGCGGTCTCGACGCCGCGCTCCCACCCGGTCATCGGGAAGGTCTCCTGGTGGACATTGGCGAAGCCAGCCGCCTTGAGGCGGGCTTCGGCCCACCGTGCCGCCCGCACCTGCGCCTCGGTGCCGGCGAGCCTTTGGCCCACCTCTGTCGTCAGATCCTCGAGGAAGCGGTAGCTCCAGTCGTCGGTCAGCGTCTTGGCAGCGAGCTGCTTCGCCGTCGCCTGGTCCGCCGCCGCGCCGCCGGCGTCGAGAAGCAGCAGCAGGGCCGCGAGAGCGGCGCGTTTCATGCCGTCCGCCGCAGCTCTTCGGCGCCGCCGAGCGCCACCGAGACGATGCGCGAGACGCCGCGCTCGACCATGGTGACGCCGTAGAGCCGGTCCATCCTGGCCATTGTCACCCGGTGATGCGTGACGATGAGGAAGCGGGTGAGTGACTGCCCGGCGATCTCGGAGACGAGCGAGCAGAAGCGCTCGACATTCGCATCGTCGAGCGGCGCGTCGACCTCGTCCAGCACGCAGACCGGCGCCGGGTTGGTGAGGAACACGGCGAAGACCAGCGCCAGCGCCGTCAGCGCCCGCTCGCCGCCGCTCAGGAGCGACAGCGACTGCAGCTTCTTGCCGGGCGGGCTCGCCATGATCTCCAGCCCGGCCGCCAACGGGTCGCCATCGCCCCCGGAGAGCTGCAGATGCGCCTTGCCGCCGCCGAAGAGCCGCTGGAAGAGCGTCTGGAAATGCTCATTGACGGCGTCGAAGGCCTTGAGCAGCCGTTGCCGGCCCTCGCGATCGAGCTCGCGCACGGCATGGCGCAGCCGCGCGATCGCCTCGACGAGATCGGCCGATTCGGCGCGGATCGTGTCGAGCTCGGCCGTGAGCTCCGCCAGCTCGCTTTCCGCCATCAGGTTGACCGGGCCGATCGCCTCGCGGTCGCGTCGCAGGCGCTCGATCCGCGCCGCGACCGCATCGGTCGGCTCGTCGAGCGCATCGGCGCCGAGCCCGACCGAGTCGGGCAGAACAGCCGGAGTGCAGCCGAAGCGCTCGCCGATCGCCGCGGCCGCCTCCTGCTTCGCTGCCAGCGCCTGTTCCTGGATCGCCTCGGCCCGCACGCGGTCCTCGCGCCGCTCGGCATGGATGGCCGCCAGCGCTTCGTGCCCGGCATCCGCCGCATTGGCCGCGGCTTCGGCGGCCGTGAGAGCCGCATCCGCCGCCTCTCGCTCCCGGCGTCGGGCCGCCAACGCGGTCTCGACTTCCGTCCGTTCGGCGGCCAGCGCCGCCGGCCGCGCCGCCAGAAGCGCGCGCTCGGCGTCGAGCGCCTGCCGGCGTTCGGCCAGCACCAGCCGCTGGGTCGCCGCCGCCGCGAAACGGTTGCGCCAGGCGCTTTCCTCGGTCGCGATCGCGTCGAGCCGGCGGGCGCGAATGCCTTGCTCACGGGCCAGCGCATCGAGCTGGCGGCGGGCGGCCGCTTCCGCCTCGCGCGCCCGGCCGAGCTCGCCGCGCAGCCAATCGACCTCGCGCCGTCCCGCCGCGTCATCGGGCAGAGCCGCCCGCTCGCGCTCGATCTCCGCGGCCTGGACCGCCACCTCCTCGGTCTCGGCGGCGAGCCGTTCCGCGAGCGCGGCAGCCGCCTGGCGCCGCGCCTCGGCCTGAGCATGCTGCTGCCCCAGCGCCTGCTGCGCCTGTCGCGCACGGAGGGCCGTCTGGCCCGATTGCGCCTGTGCCGTCCGGGCCGCCTGCGTGTCGCGCTGGGCCGCCTGGAAGACCGCCTGGGCCGCGCCCTCCGCCGCGACAAGCTCGGCCAGTGCGGCTTCCGCGACACGGCATTCCGCCTTGAGGGCACGGAGCCGCGTGCGCTGGGCCAGGCGCACGGCGGCGGCCGTCTTGGCGCCGGCCGCCATGGTGAGCCCGTCCCAACGCCACAGGGCGCCGTCGCGGCTGACGAGACGCTGACCCGGTGCCAGCAGAGGCTGCAGCCGGCTGCCGGTCGCCGCATCCGGGACGAGACCGATCGCCGCGAGGCGGCGCTTCAGCAACGCCGGCCCTTCCACGGCGGCGGCCATCGGCGCGGCGCCATCCGGCAGCGGCGGCGCGGCCGCGTCGGGCAGCTCGGCCCAGAAAATCGGCGCGGAGGGATCGGTCGCGGCGAGGAGATCGTCGCCGAGCGCCGCGCCCAGCGCTGCTTCGAGCCCGTCCGAGACATGGATCCCGTCGAGCAGCGGCGGGAAGCCCTTGCCGGGCTCGTGGCGCAGAATCGCCAGGAGCGCCTCGATCTCGGCGCGCAGCTTGACTGCTTCGTGCTCAGCCGCATGGACCGGCGAGCGTGTGGCCTGGAATTCCTGGTCGGCTTCGCGCAGACGCTGCTCGGCGGCTTCCAGCGCGGCCCGCGCCCGGGCCGCCATTGCTTCGGCATCGTGCGCCTCCGTTTCGGCGGCCTCGAGCCGTGCGGGGGGCACCGACAGCAGGTCGAGCTCGCGCGCCTTGGCCTCGGACTCCGCGGTCTGGCGGGCAAGGCGCCGCTGCCGCTCCTCGATCGCGGCAAGGCGCTTCTCCACGGCCAGGCGCGCACCGGCGCTGGCGGCGGCGGCGCTGGTCGCCGCGGCCAGGAAAGATTCGGCCTGCGCAAGAGCGGCAACCGCATCGGCCAGCGCGGCCTCGGCGCCGCCCCGGGCGGCCGTCTCGCGCGCTTGGTCGACCGTCAGCCCGGCGGCCTCGGCCTGCAGCCGCTCGAGCGCCGATTCGGCGTCGCGGGCAAGCTCGTTCTCGCGCCCCGCATCCTGGTCGAGCTGGGCGAGCCGGCGCCGCAGCTCCTCCATCGCGGCCGCGACGCGCGTTGCCTCGGCATCGAGGTTGAGGAGTGCACCTGCCGCCCGCTCGACCTCGCGCGAAGCCGCCGCCGCCTGTTCGCGGAGCGCCGGCAACACCGCATGGGCCGTGATGCGCGCGCGGTCGGCCTCTGCCGCCTTCGCAGCCGCCTCCGAGACGAGCGCCGCGGCTGCGCGCAGCCGCTCCTCGGCCTGGGTCAGGAGCTGCGACCGGTCGAGGAAATGGCGATAGGCCAGCAGCGCCTCGGCCAGCCGCAGCTGCTCCGAGAGGCGGCGGTAGCGCTCGGCCTGGCGGGCCTGCTTCTTCAGCCGGTCGGTCTGCTGGACGAGCGTGGTCTCGACATCGCTGAGCCGGACCAGATTGGCCTCGGCCGCCGCCAGCTTCAGCTCGGCCTCGTGCCGCCGCGCCTGGAGCCCGCCGATGCCGGCCGCCTCCTCGAGCAGCATCCGCCGCTCGGCCGGCTTGGCGTTGATCAGCCAGCCGATCCGGCCCTGGCCGATCATCGAGACGGATTGCGCGCCCGAGGCGGCATCGGCGAACAGCAGCTGGACGTCGCGGGCGCGCGCCTCCTTGCCGTTGACCCGGTAGGTCGAGCCCTTGCCTCGATCGATCCGCCGGTCGATCTCAAGCTCGTCGGCGTTGGCGATTTCAGACGCGGCGGTGCGGTCGCTATTGTCGAGGCTGAGCGTCACCGAGGCATGCCCGCGCCCCGGCCGGGACGCGGTGCCGCCGAAGATGATCTCGTCCATCTCGCCGCCGCGCAGCCGGCGCGCCGACGACTCGCCCATCACCCATTGCAGCGCCTCGACCAGATTCGACTTGCCGCACCCGTTCGGCCCGACGATCCCGGTCAGGCCCGGTTCGATCAGCAGCTCCGTCGGATCGACGAAGGATTTGAAGCCGTGAAGGCGGAGCCGGGTGAACTGCATTGCTATTCGGCCCCTCTCCGCCCTTCAGGGGGGAGAGGGAGGGACCCGCGGAGCGGGAGGGTGAGGTGGGCCGTCGGAGCAGCCTGGGCGTTCCCCACCTCACCCCGACCCTCTCCCACCCAAAGGGGCGGAGAGGGGGATCTGCGGCGGGGAACTGCCATCAGGCCCCGGCGTCGCGGGCCAGCTTGGCGAACTGGTCGTAGGTGAGCTCGCCGTTCTGGCCCTTGCCGTTGAAGAAGAAATGCGGCGTGCCGGTGACGCCGGCTGCCTCCCCGCCGGCGCGGCTGGAGACGATCGACTCGGACAGTTTCTTGTCATCCTCGCAGGCCTTGAACCGCGCCTCGGAGATGCCGCCGAGCTTGGCGATCTTGCCCAGCTCGATCATGGGATCGTCGCCCTGCTTCAGCGGAACCCAGGCGAGCTGGCTCTGGAACAGCGTATCGACGAAGGCGGCGTATTCGTCCGGGTCGCAATGCGCCAGCAGCGCCGCCTGCAGCGAGACCCCATGCAGCGGGAAGTCGCGCATGACGAAGCGGATCTTGCCGGTGTCGATGAAGTCCGCCTTCACCTTCGGGAAGACGTCCTGCTCCCACTTGGCGCAATGCGGGCAGTCCAGCGAGAAGTACTCGATGACCGTGACCGGGGCGTCGGCCTTGCCCTGCACATAATCGCTCGCGGTTACCGGCGGCAGCGAATCGGCTGATGCGAACCCGGCGAAAGCCAGCCCGAGAACCATCAACAAAATGCGTCGCATTTGGATCTCCAATACCAGATGTTGAGGTTAGAGGTATTCCATGGCCGGCGCAACCCGCCTGCCTCCTGTCACGCCCCGCCGCCGATCGCGGCGCGGCCAAACCGGGCCAGCGCGGCGCGGAGATCGGGATCTGCGATCGTGGCGAGCGCGGTATCGAGGTACGATTCCTCGTTCGGCGTGAGCGCTCGCGGCTCGGGCGGTCGTCGCGACTCGGGGCGCCGCGCGACCGGTCCCTGGCGCAGCGCCAGCCGCCCGACCGCGCGATAGCCGAAGAAGGCGTTGATCCGCTCGATCAGCACCGGCTCCAGATGCGCGACCGCGGGCGCCGCGCCGGAGGTGACGCGGAGATGCAGCGTGCCGTCGACCCGCTCGCCGCGGGCGAAGGAGAGCTTGACCGGCTGCGTGTCGCTTGCGAGACCCTCGCCCACGATCGCGGCCCATTGCAGGATCATCTGGGCCTCGCCGAGGCCCCGGCGGCCGAGCACCGGGGCCGCCACCTTCGCTGCCGCGCTGCCCAGGGATTTCATGCCGTCCTCTTTGCCGCGAGATTTGAGCAGGCGCATCCTCGCCTGGTACGACCGCCATCGCCGCGACCTGCCGTGGCGGGCGGCGCCGGGCGACCGGGCCGATCCGTACGCCGTGTGGCTGAGCGAGATTATGCTGCAACAGACCACGGTCGCAACCGTGGGCCGGTATTTCGGCGACTTCATGACGCGCTGGCCGACGGTCGGCGACCTCGCCGCCGCGCCGCTCGACTCGGTGCTGCACGCCTGGGCCGGGCTCGGCTACTACGCCCGGGCGCGCAACCTACATGCCTGCGCGAAGGCGGTCGTGGAGCGCTACGGCGGGCGGTTTCCCGAGACGGAGTCCGAGCTGCGCACGCTGCCCGGCATCGGCGACTACACCGCCGCGGCGATCGCCGCCATCGCCTTCGACAAGCCGGCCGCGGTGATGGACGGCAATGTCGAGCGGGTGATGGCGCGGCTCTTTCGCGTCGCCGAGCCTCTGCCGGACGCGAAGCCTACATTGCGCGCCCATGCGGCGTCGCTGACCTCGGCCGAGCGGCCGGGCGACTATGCCCAGGCCGTCATGGATCTCGGCGCCACGATCTGCACGCCGCGCCGGCCGCGCTGCGTGCTCTGCCCGTGGGTGAATGATTGCGAAGCGCGCCGGGCGGGCGATCCCGAGCTCTACCCG
>DATGFU010000641.1:0-2847 GCA_035308865.1 Allostellaceae bacterium
CGCTGGTGTCGCCGTCCGTCCCGGTCGAGCCAGCGGAACTCGACCTCCGCCGGCCGGGTCACGTCGGCATATTGCTCCGGCAGCGACAGACAGCCCTCGTTGTAGGTGCTGAGCGCTTCCGACTGCCAGACGACCTCCGGATTGATCAGGCCCAGCGGCTCCTTCTTCTCGCCGTCGCGCGACACGTCGAGAACGACCACGCGCTGCAGCACGCCGACCTGGTTGGCGGCAAGCCCGATCCCCGGCGCCGCGTACATCGTCTCCAGCATGTCGTCGATCAGCCGGCGGATCCCGTCATCGACGGTAGCGACAGGCTTCGCCTTGGCCTTCAGCACGGAGTTGGGCGCGATGATGATGGGCAGACAGGCCATGCGGAGTGAGCTTCCGGTCGAACGTGGCAGAGCCGTGACACGTATGGAATCTGCCCTGGCCGGTCAAGACGGCCCCCGCGTATGGAGGTTGTGAAGCGCGCGCCGCACGTCCTCGACCACGGGCCCCCAGTCGCCGATGCGCTTCTGGCGGAAGAGCCGCACGGTCGGGTACCAGGGCGAGTCGGCACGGTCGAGCAGCCAGCGCCAGTCCGGCACGAAGGGCAGCATCAGCCAGGTCGGCCGGCCGAGCGCCGCCGCGAGATGGGCGATCGAGGTGTCGACCGACACCACGACGTCCATCAGCGAGGCGAGCGCCGCGGTGTCCTCGAAATCGCCGAGCTCCTCGCCGAAATGCCGGATGGCGCCGCTCTTCTCGATAACCTCGCGGTCCGCCGGCCGGAGATCCTTCTGCAGCGCCACCACCTCGAATCCCACATCGAGCAGCGGCAGGAGTCTTTCGAGCGCGATCGACCGGTTGCGGTCGTTGTCGTGGCGGGGATTTCCCGACCAGGCGAGGCCGACCCGCCGGCGCGGACTCGCGCCCAGCCGCGCCCGCCATTTCTCCAGATGAGTCGGGGTCGCCGCCAAATAGACCGTGGCGCTGGGGATCGTCGCGAGGCGGGTTCCCATCACCAGCGGCAGGCTCGGCAGCGGGGAATGGTAGTCGGCCTCGGGCACGGCGTCGCCCAAGGTCAGGATGCGCGTGAGCCCGGGCAACCGAGAGAGCAGCGTGGCCAGCGGCTGCGGCACCGCGAGCAGGACTTCGCACCCGCGATGCGCGAGTACCATCACGTAACGGCAGAACTGGATCGTGTCCCCCAGCCCCTGCTCGGCATGGAGAAAAAGCGTCTTGCCTTCGAGCGACTCGAGGCCGGTCCAGCGCGGCATCTTCAAGGCGACCGGCGGCGACCCGCCGGGCAGCCGGAGGCGCCATTCGTATTTGGCCCAGCCCGTCGCGAGATCGCCCAGCACGAGCCGGCACATCGCGTCGTTGATCTGGGCGCCGGCAGAGCCTGGATCGAGCGCGAGCGCGCGCTCGTAGCAGGCGATCGCCTCCTCGTAGCGGCCGAGGTCACGCAGTGCCGTCCCCATGTTGAGGTGCGCCACCGCGAATTCCGGATCCTGAGTGACGGCCTCGGCGCAGGCTGCGACGGCCTCGTCGAGCCGCCCCAGCGCCCGCAGGGCCATCCCCTTCGCCGAATGGGCCGAAGCGGTGTCGGGCTCCAGCGCCAAAGCCTTTTCGTAGAGCGCGATCGCCTCGTCCGTGCGGCCCTCGTCGCGCCGTACGGTGCCAAGATTGCACAGCGCCGACACGAAATCCGGCCGGATCGTCAGCGCACGCTGCAGCAGCGACGCCGCCTCGCCGAAGCGCCGCTGCTCGCGCCGCAGCTCGCCGAGATTGTTGAGCGCCTCCAGACGGTCGGGCTCGAGCGCCAGAGCGCGCTCGTAGCACGGTGCCGCCTCGTCGAGCCGGCCGAGCTGGTGGAAAGCGCAGCCGAGGTCGTAGTTGAGACCGGCATCGCCCGGGCGCAGCTCCACCGCTCGCCGCCAGCACGCCAGTCCTTCCTCGAGGCGTCCGTCCTCGAAATGCGCGTTGCCGAGCTTGTGCAGCGCTTCCGGCGATTCCGGCTGCACCGGCTCAGGCTCCGATTCCATGCGGGCGGATAGGCATCGCCCTGGATTGCGTCGCAGCGCGCGCCGTGACAAGGCGAAAGTGCAGCTCGCCGCCCGGCGCTGTGGTTGCTCGATGCCGCGGCCGCGTGCGAATCTCCAATCCGGACCTGTGACGGAGGCGGAATTGGACGGCTTGGCGCTGATGCTGGCGATGCTCCTCGGCGTCCTGGTGGGTGCGCTCATCGGGGGCGTCATGGTCGGCCGCGGCAGCGCCGAGCGTGCACGGCAGCTGCAGGCGGAATTCGACCTGCTGCGCAAAGAGCTGGCGGACATGCGGGAGGCGCGCGCCCGCGCCGAGACCGAGGCGGCACTGGCGCGTCAGGCCGCCGACCATGCACAAGCCGCCATCGCCGATTGGGAGAAGACCCGCGACGAGTTCCTGAAATCGACCCAGGCGACGGTGCTGACCACGGCGCAGCAGCTCTCCTCGAAGCTCCTCGAGGACCATAAGCGCGAGACCGAGGCGGCGAAGGCCGCCGCAGAGCAGCAGATCAAGGCCACCACCGAGGCGCTCAACCGCCAGGTCCGCGAGGTCAGCGACGGCATCTCGCAGCTCAAGGGTCAGGTGGCCGAGAAGGCGCAGGTGCTGGACGTGGTCTGGCGGGCGCTATCAAGTCCTGGAGGAGCGGGCTATTTCGCCGAGATCGGCCTTGCCAACACGCTCAAATCCTTCGGCCTCGTCCAGGAGCGCGACTTCGTCCTGCAGGCGACCGTCCAGGACAGCGACGGTCGCAAGCGGCCGGACGCGATCGTGTTCCTGCCGGCGGACTCGGTGCTGGTGATCGACAGCAAGGCCTCGAAG
>DATGFU010000642.1:0-8142 GCA_035308865.1 Allostellaceae bacterium
TGCCGGCACTGCGTTCAAACCAGACGCCCACAGACCCTTGAATATACCCTCCCGCGGCATTCAATACATTCCCATCTGCCTGCAAGTTTACTCCACCAGTAATGATCCCGCTGTTCTCTACAGATACTGCCCCGGAAACGATTTCAATACCTTGCTCGATTGTACCTGCATTCTCGACGGTTCCCGCTGCACCGCTGATCTCGATCCCGACAAACCCGCCCTCGATCAAGCCTCCCTTGAGATTGTCGATCGTACCGCCGTCAGTCAGGCTGATGGCGGATCCGATCGTCGTCGAATTCGAATCGATTGTTCCGGCATTGAAAACGGTTCCAGCGGCCCCGCCAATAACCACGCCTGTGGCCCCGGTAATGACACCCCCGGCTTTGTTCTCGACGACGCCGCCATCGTTGAAATCGACACCGGCGCCAAAGTTGTGATTCCCTACGATACTACCGTAATTGATGAGGGTGTAGTCCGCATCTCCTCCGGCGTAGATCGCCGGGATGGCGCCGTAACCTGTGATCTCGGCACCCGAGGCGATGGTCACGACAGGCACGCTCGCGGAGAAGCGGAGGGTGGAATAGGTGCCCGTGTAGGTTCCGCTCCCGTGTGCAACAAGCTCAAGATACCCGCCGGCGCTTTTCTGAAGTGAAACGACATCGCCCGGCAATATATTGGCATTAAATTCGGCGATCAGCGTGTGCCCGGCATTGAAGATCTCGATCTCGCCGCCGCTGTATGAGACGCTATCGCCGACAGCGAAGGTAATGCCTGGCAGAGCAATCGTGTCACCGAGGCCGATACCATCGATGGTGACACCGAGTCCGTTCAGATCGGCGAGTTGAAGCTCGCCTATCCCGAGGAACTCGATCGTGCCGCTGTTTGGTGCCCCGGCCAGCGTCAGCGTGTCGCGATTACCGATCTCGATCGTCCCCGGCCCGGTCAGGACCCCGAGATCGTCCAGGGTGCCCCCAGCCATCAGGATCGTGCCGTCGTTGACAAGAGTCCCGCCGGCGAGAAGCGCCAGCGTCTCAAACGACGCGATCGTATTGGAGCCGGTCAGCGTCCAATCGGCGCCCGACCCGACAGCATATACGCTGATGCCGGAGAACGTTCCGGAAGTGGAACCCGAAAGCGTGCCGCTCCCAATCCCGGCAATGGATCCGCTGCCCGCACCTCCACCAAGCTCCAACGTGCCATCGTCGCCGCTCGCCTTGCCGATGAGTTCGCTCCCGGCTTCGATGACCAAGGTGCCGTCGCCGAAGCCGACCGAATACCCTGTACTGCTTTCGATCGTCCCGTAGTTGATGACCAGGTCGGCCACTACACCTGCGGCGGCCCCTTCGATCACAGCGCCCTTGGCGTTCAGAACCGTTCCGCTCCCGCGGAGGACCACGCCGTCATCTTTTGTCGATATGATCGAGCCGAAATTGGTGACGCTTCCGTTTGGGGAAATTACGACGCCGTCGCCGACATTTTTGATCAACCCGCCTTTTTTGTTCTCGAGATAGCCGCCTTCGCGGAAATAGACACCGTCCCCGATGGCCGAGGCACCGGTTATCCTTCCGCCGTTGATCAGCGTGCCGATCCCGTTCCAGAACGCCACACCGCCGCGTCCGCCCGAGATGGTCCCGTGTACCGCGTTTGTGACCGAGCCCCCGTAGAGCAGGTCCACGCCGTATGAAGTCTTCCCTGTAATCGTGCCCGTATTGGTAACGGCGCCGGCGGTACCCGTGATGTCGACCCCATACTCGCCGCCATAAATCACGCCGCCCTGGTTGGAGACCGAGCCGCCGTCCTGCAGCGCGATGCCAATCCCATGTGTCGCAGTCGCACTGATGTGACCGGAGTTGACGACCGTGTACGCGTTCAGGGTCCCGCCGGTAATCGCGTTTCCTGTTGCTGCCGTGACCGTGGCCGCCGAAGTGAAGGTGACATCAACTTCGGTGGCCGTGAGGAGGAAGTTGGTGTAGCTGCCGGAATAGGTGCCGTTCAGATTGGCCAGGATCTTCGTCCCGCCGCTTCCGTCGCGCTCGATGGCGAATCCTTCACCGGCGAGAACGCCGGTCATGTTCAACTCGGCCAGCAGAACGTGACTGCTGTTGAACAGCTCCAGAAGCCCGTTCGCGTAGGTCGCCGTGTCGCCCGCCGCAAATGCGATCCCGGTGAGATCGATGGTATCGCCCGGGCCGAAATCCTCGATGGCGATGCCGAGCCCCGTCAGGCTCGCCAGTTGCAGGTCGCCATCCTGTCCGGAGAAGACGACCGTTCCGCTCGACGGCACGGCAGCGAAATCAACAACGCCATGAGGACCGATAATGATGGTTCCCGAACCCGACAGGCTGCCGTCGTCGATGATTTCGCCGCCGGCCACGAGGATCGAACCGCTATTGACGAGCGAACCGCCACTCGCGATGTCCAATGTCTTGCCGGCCGCAATTGTATTTGAGCCGGTGAGGGTCCAGTCGGCGCCCGAACCAATCTCGTAGACCGAGAACCCGTAAACCTTGGCCGGGGCGGAACCGGAAAGCGTGCCGCTGCCGATCCCGGTCAACGACCCGGCCCCACCGCCCGCGCCCAACTCGAAAGTACCACCGCCCCCGGTTGCCAAACCATTGATGCTGCTGCCGGCCTCCACGACGAGCAGATCGCCGGACGAAGTGAAGCTCGCTGCCCCGATCGTGCCGTAATTCACGATCGTCCCGATGATCCACGGCTCATTAAAGTAATCACCTACCGTTACTGTTCCGCCGATGGTCGCGCCGACCGCATTTACAACGTCACCGCCGTAGCCCAGAAGAACTCCACCCACGATCGTCGCGTCGTTTACGACGCTGCCGGGCACCTTCTTGAACTCGATGCTGGCGATGACCGCTCCCGACCCGGTGTTGGTGACGACGCCGCCATCCTTCATGTACACGGCGGCCTGGCCGTCGCCTTCGATCGTGCCGGTGTTGATCAGCGTTCCGGGGCCACCGAAGAACGCTACGCCGGCATGAAGATCAAACGGGCTTCCGCCGGTTCCGCCACCGATGCTGCCATCGTTAACGACGGTGCCGCCTCCGCCGTAGATGGCAACACCGCCGTAGACGCCGTAGATCGTGCCGCCGAGGTTGTTTGTTACCGATCCGCCGTCCTTGAGATCGATCCCGATGCCGGATGTCGCCGTCGTTTCGACGGTGCCCTCGTTGATCAGCGTGTAGGCACTGGACGTCCCACTATTGACCGCGTTGCCGGAGGTTGCATCGACCAGTGCGCTTGTGGTCAGGGTGACCGGCGATCCGGCGTGCAAGATCGTTAGGTGCGAATACGTTCCCTCATAGGTACCGTTGGCGACCGCGATGATCTCGGCATCGCCCGCTCCGTCATTGACGACGAGCAAGTGGTCGCCTGCGAGCTCGCCTTGGACATGCACCGTGGCAAGCAGCTGATCGGCCGCGTTGTAGAAGCGAAACTCGCCGCCTGTGTAGGTCGCCGTATCTCCCGCGGTAAAGGCTATCCCCGACAGGTCGATCTGATCGCTGACCGCAAACCCTTCGAGCGTGATTCCGAGTTCGGCTGTCCCGGCAAGCACGAAGCGGCCGCCATTGCCCACGAACTCGATGCTGCCGGACCCGCTCAGGCTGCCGTCGTCGATGATGACGCCGCCGCCGTCGATCGTGATGGTGCCGGTGTCGGTCAGGGTGCCGCCGCCTTCGATCTCAAGCGTGCTCCCGCTGACGACAGTATTGGCTCCCGTGATCGTCCAGGAAGCATCGGCGCCAATCAGATAGGTATCGACGCCGCTGAGCGTTGCTGCAACCGACCCCGAGATCTTGCCACTGCCGAGGCCGGAGAATGAGCCGGGCCCGGTGACACCTCCGAACTCCAGCGCCGCATCACCGCCCGAGACGACCTTGCCGACCAGCTTGGCGCCGACCTCGACGACAAGCTCGGAGTCGGCGCCGAGATAGACCGCCTCCGTGCTGCCCTTGATCGTTCCGTAGTCGATGATCGTGGTGTTGACGACATTGATGCCGGTGGCGCCTTCGATCAATCCGCCGGTGTGATTGATGATAAGCCCTGTACCGTCGAACGGCGTTATTGGAGCGGCGATGCGGATTCCGATGCCGCTGCCCGCGTTGATCGTGCCGGCATTCGTTACGGTGATCCCGCGATAGCCATAAATCGAGGTGTCGAGGATTCCGCCCAACTCGTTGACGATGTAAGCGGCTGCGACCTCGCCCTTTATTGTCCCGCTGTTGACGATAGTCCCCGAAGCGCCTTGCAAGTCGACGCCATCGATATAGGCCCCCGCCTTGTTGATTACTGCCCCGCCGTCCGTGAAGAAGATACCGAAGGTTTGCCCGATGATGCTGCCGTAATTGGTCACGGTGTAGGCATTGGCCGAGCCGCCACGAACCGCATCTACCGCGAGGCCAGAGAATTCGACGCTGGCCTCTATGGTGACGTTCGTGAACGACGAACCGAGGTAGATGCGATAGTAGCTTCCCGAATACGTCCCGTTCGGCACGATCGCCTCCGCCCCAGCACGCGACCGGCCGTCGGGACCGCGGCCCCGTCGCCCGGATCGTTAACGAGGCTAAGACTCGTTCGCCTTTAGGTCAACACAGCGAAGTATGACATCGTGATGAAAGGTTGAGCAGCGCCCAACGCCGCTTGCACTATTCAGATACCTTTTCCCGCATCGTCACGAATTCCTCCGCCGCCGTCGGATGAATCCCGACCGTCTGGTCGAACTGCTTCTTCGTCGCCCCGCATTTGAGCGCGATGGCGAGGCCCTGGGTGATCTCGGGCGCGTCGTCGCCGACCATATGGCAGCCGAGCACGCGGTCGGTCGCACGATCGACCACCAGCTTCATCATGGTGCGCTCGTCGCGGCCGGAGAGCGTGTGCTTCATCGGGCGAAAGCGGCTGCGGTAGACGTCGACCGCGTGGCCGGCGGCGCGCGCCTCCTCCTCGCTGAGGCCGACCGTGCCGACCGGCGGAATCGAGAACACGGCGGTCGGAATGCAGCTTCGATCGAGCTTGGTCGGGTTGCCGTTGTAATGCGTCTCGGCGATGGCGCGCGCCTCGGCGATGGCGACCGGGGTCAGGTTCAGCCGGTCGGTCACGTCGCCCACCGCGTAGATGCCGGGCACGTTGGTCTCCGACCAGTCGTCCACCGGCACCGCACCGTGCGCGCCCAGCTCGACTCCGGCAGCGTCCAGCCCCAGCCCGCGGGTGTTGGGCCGGCGGCCGGTGGCATAGAGCACGGTATCGGCGACGACCGGATCGCCCTCCTGGGTGACCAGCACGAGCCCGTCGCTCGAAGTCTCGATCCGCGTGACATGGGTGTGCGTCCGCAGCGCGATCCCGCGCTCGCGCAGCGCCGCGCCGACGCAGGACCGGATGTCGTGGTCGAAGCCGCGCAGCACGGCGTCGCCTCGGCAGACCAGCGACACCTCGACATCGAGATTGTTGAAGATGCTGGCGAATTCCAGCGCGATGTAGCCGCCGCCGACGATCGCGATGCGCCGAGGCAGCGCCGGCAGCGACAGCGCCTCGTTCGAGCTGATCACGTGCTCGATCCCCGGGATGTCGGGCACCACCGGATGGCCGCCAGTCGCGATCATGACGCGCTCGGTGGTCACGCGCTCGCCGCCGATCTCGATCGTGTGCCGGTCGACCAGCCGCGCCCGGCCGTCGAAGAGCCGCACGCCGCTGTCGGCCAGCAGCTTCAGATAGACCGCATGCAGCCGGTCCAGCTCGTGGTCCTTGTTGCGGATGAGGGTCGGCCAGTCGAAGACGGGATCCGGCACCGTCCAGCCGTAGCCCGCGGCATCGGCGAAGTCGTCGGCGAAACGCGCGCCGTAGACCAGCAGCTTCTTCGGCACGCAGCCGCGCAGCACGCAGGTCCCGCCGACTCGGCTCTCCTCGGCGATGCCCACGCGCGCGCCATACGCCGCCGCGCGGCGCGATCCCGCCACACCGCCCGAACCGGCGCCCAGGGTGAAGAGATCGAAATCGTACTTGGTCATCGGTCCACCGATTCTTCCGCGAGGTGGCGGAGACCGCCGCTTGAGACCTGCCGGCGAACGCCCCCTCCCCCTGACCCCCTCCCGCGAGGGGAGGGGGAAGGAAGCCGCCAATATTCACCCCCTCCCCTTGCGGGAGGGGGAGGGGGGAGGGGTCGGCCCGGCGCCGGCATCGCTAGGCCGCTGCGCCCGATCGGCCAAGCAACCGCCCGATCACGTCGTCGGTCAAGGCGACGTCGCCGAACACGCGGACGATCGTGGTCAGCGTGGCGTTGTGCTCGGCATCGGTCAGCGCCGCATTGGCATCGGACACGAAGACGATGCGGTAGTTCAGCATCATCGCGTCGCGGGCCGTAGACTCGCAGCACACGTTCGTAAGCGTGCCTACGATCACCGCGGTATCGATGCCGCGCTCCCGCAGGATCGCGTCGAGCTCCGACGAGCCCTGGATGAAGGCGCTGAAGCGCCGCTTCTCGACGACCAGATCCTGGGCGTGAAGATCGAGCTCGGCGTGGAGATCGTGGCCGTGCGCGCCGGGCGTCATGTGCTCCAGCGCGGCGCCGCGGGGGTCGGTGTCGAAGAAGACGCTCCAGCTCTCGGTCTCGCCGGCGAGCGTCATCTTTACCCACACGACCTTGCCGCCGGCCGCGCGCATCGCCGCGGCGAGCCGGTTGACGTTGGGCACGATCTCGCGCGCCGCCGGCACCTCGACCGGCATGCCGGGCAGCATGAACACGTTCTGCAGGTCGATGACGACGAGCGCCGTCCGGGGCCCCGCGAGCTCGGGATAGCGGACGAGGCTGCCGCGCTGCGCCACGACGCCGGCCAGCACGTCCTCGGGAATGGCAATCTTGTGCATGGCGGTTAGCACCCCCACCCCGACCCTCCCCCGCTTCGCGGGAGAGGGAGTTCACGAGCCCTCTCCCGCCTGCGGGGGAGGGTTGGGTGGGGGTGGTTCAGCATCTCGGTGCTACCGGTCGATTCCGCCGAGGCAGAGATACTTGATCTCCAGGTAGTCCTCGATCCCGTACTTGGAGCCCTCGCGGCCGAGGCCGCTTTCCTTCACCCCGCCGAACGGCGCCAGCTCGGTCGAGATGATGCCCTCGTTGATCCCGACGATGCCGTATTCCAGCGCCTCGGCCACCCGGAAGATGCGGCCGACGTCGCGGGCGTAGAAATACGAGGCGAGCCCGAACTCGGTGGCGTTGGACAGGCGGATCACCTCCGCCTCGTCCTTGAAGCGGAACAAGGGCGCCACCGGCCCGAACGTCTCCTCGCCCATGACCTTCATGGCAGGCGTGACGCCGGTCAGGATGGTCGGCTCGAAGAACGTGCCGCCCAGCGCATGGCGCTTGCCGCCGAGCGTCACCTTGGCGCCCTTCGACACCGCGTCGGCGATGTGCTCCTCCACCTTTTCCACCGCCGCCTTGTCGATCAGCGGCCCGATCGCGACGCCGTCCTCGAAGCCGTTGCCGACCTTCATCGCCGCCACCGCGTCGGCGAGCTTGCCGGCGAATTTGTCGTAGACGCCGTCCTGCACGAAGAGCCGGTTGGCGCAGACGCAGGTCTGGCCGGCATTGCGGTACTTCGACGCGAGCGCGCCCTTCACCGCCATGTCGAGATCGGCATCGTCGAACACGATGAAGGGGGCGTTGCCGCCCAGCTCCATCGAGCATTTCTTGACCGTCTCGGCCGCCTGTTTCAGCAGCACCTTGCCGATCTCGGTCGAGCCGGTGAAGGTGATCTTGCGCACGATCGGGTTCGCGGTGAGCTCGCCGCCGATCTCCCGCGCGCTGCCGGTCAGAACGCTGAACACGCCCTTCGGCACCCCTGCCCGCTCGGCCAATTCGGCCAGCGCGAAGGCCGAGTAGGGCGTCGCCGTCGCCGGCTTCAGCACCATGGTGCAGCCCGCCGCCAGCGCCGGCCCGCATTTCCGCGTGATCATCGCCGATGGGAAGTTCCACGGCGTGATCGCCGCGCAGACGCCGATCGGCTGCTTCAGCACGACGATGCGCTTGTCGGCGCCGTGCGCCGGGATGGTGTCGCCGTAGATGCGCTTGCCTTCCTCGGCGAACCACTCGATGAACGAGGCGGCATAGGCGATCTCGCCGCGCGATTCGGTGAG
>DATGFU010000643.1:0-9813 GCA_035308865.1 Allostellaceae bacterium
GCCTGATCGTCCCGGGCGACCACAAAGGCGGCCGCGACGTGAAGGACGTGGTGAAGGTGGAGGTGGAGTGACCGGCCATCGCCGAGCCCGCTTTCACGGTCGAATCGCGAGTGGCGAGTGGGCAAGATCGTCGCACTAATCGATGCAATTGCCGAGGCACCAAAGGGGCCAATGACTTACCGCAAGTGCGAGAATGTGGCCGAATTGCGGCAAAATTCAAACTGAGGCAGTACCAAGTCTGGACAAGCCGTGACAATCGGTGCAATCTTCCCAACAGTGGGAGTAGCGCCAGCCGTATGGGAGGCGAGTCGATGATGCGGCTTCGGGAACCGTTCAGCTATGAACGTCATCGTGATGTCGCGGAGTACCTCGTAAGGCTCCGTGAGGAATTGCAGCGTCTGCAGCAGGACATCGACGAGTCATATGGGGCGCCCGCCGCCGGCGAGGCGCGCAACGCGGTCGCCGCCGTCGATCGCATCCGGGAGGTGCTCGACACGCAGCTCGAGCGGGATTTCCCGCGCGACCCGGCGCAGGTCTGCAGCGTCCGGCTGGCGTCGATCTATTATCCGCCGCGCTGGCACGAGGCGCGCCAGGCCGGCTGATCGTTCCAGCCGTAGAAGATCGAAGCCCCGGCCCAGCGCCGGGGCTTTTGATTCAGCCGGCCGCCGCGAGGTTGTCGAGACGGAGCGTCAGGCAGTAGGCAGAGCCGCCGCTCTTCCCGAAGCTGCCGAGCGGCACGGTGTGAACCCGATAGCCCCGGCGCGCCAAGTCGGCCGCGAGCGCTTGGCCGCAATGCCCGAACACCAGGTCGCGGCCGACCGCCACGGAGTTGGCGGCGAGCGCGCCGGCATCGGCCTCGCAGACCGGAATGAGCTGACTCTCCGGCACGAGGCCCCGCACCATCGCCAGCCCCTCGGCCGAGAACGCGCCCGGCACGTAGAGGATCTCGCCGCCCGACAGCACGCAGAAGGCGGTGTCGAGATGGTAGAAACGTGGGTCGACCAGCTCGAGCGCGACTGTCGGCAGGCCGTAGAGCCGGGCAATGGTCGCGGTCGCCTCGCGCGACGAGCGCGGCCCCCAGCCGGTCCACAGCATGCGGCGATGGCGGTCCCACAAACAGTCGCCGGCGCCCTCGAAGAATACGCCCTCCGGCATCTCGTGGATCTCGTCGACCGTGCCGGCATCGCGCAGATGCTCGAAGAAATTCCGCCCGATCCGTTCCTCGCCCTGGCGTTCGGGGAAGCGGTAGCGCGCGAGCAGCACCTTGCGGTCCAGCACCACGGCGGAATTCGCGGTGAAGACGAGGTCGGGCAGGCCGGGCTGCGGCGGCATCAGCTCGATATTGGCGCCGAGCTCCTCATAGGTCTCGTAGAGCCGGCGCCAGCCATCGACGGCGTCGCGCGTGAGCATGTCAGCATGGGCTGCCCAGTCGGCCGGATCCATCCAGGGATTGATGCGGTAGGAGACCTCGTAATGGTCGGGCGGGCACATCACGAGGTGCGGCGCCGCGCGTTCCGTCGCCTCGGCCTCGGCGGCCGGGCGGATGCGGGCGGCGACGGCGCGCGGCGTCAGCTCGTCGATCACCTCGGCAACCGTGTCGATCCCCCAGTCGAGCGCCTCGCGCGTGATGATGAGCGGCGGCGCGAAGCGCACCACCGTGTCGTGCGTCTCCTTCGACAACACGCCGCGCTCGGCTAGGCGCTCGCAGACGAGCCGGGCATCGCCGAAGCCCGGCGCCACTTCCAGCCCGGCCCAGAGGCCGCGGCCGCGCACCCGCGCCACCAGCGGCGAGCGGATCGCCTGCAGCCGCGAGAGCAGATGCCGGCCCAGTACGGCGCTCCGCGCCACCAGCTGCTCGTCCTCGATGACCTGCAGCGCTTCCAGCGCCACCGCGGCGGCCAGCGGGTTGCCGCCGAAGGTCGAGCCATGGCTGCCCGGCGTGAAGACGTCCATGACCGAGGCCTTGCCGACGATGGCGGAGACCGGCAGCAGCCCGCCGCCCAGCGCCTTGCCGAGGATCACGACGTCCGGGAGGATGCCTTCGTGCTGGAAGGCGAACCATCTGCCGGTGCGGCCGAGGCCGGACTGCACCTCGTCGCAGATCAGCACGACGTTGCGGCGGTCGCAGATCTCGCGGAGCC
Source organism: Allostellaceae bacterium (assembly GCA_035308865.1). GTDB lineage: Bacteria > Pseudomonadota > Alphaproteobacteria > ATCC43930 > CGMCC-115725 > DATGFU01. The sequence goes on from DATGFU010000643.1 coordinate 2,142, forward strand.
GGCGGAGAAAGCCATCGGGCGGCACGATGACGCCGGCCTCGCCCTGGATCGGCTCGATCAGCACTGCGGCGGTCTCGTCGGTGATCGCCGCCTCGACCGCGTCGGCATCGCCGAAGGGCACGGCGTCGAAGCCGGGCGTGAAGGGGCCGAATCCGTCCTGGTAGTCGGCCTCCGACGAGAAGCCGACGATGGTCGTGGTCCGGCCGTGGAAATTGCCGGCGGCGACGATGATCCGGGCGCGGTCGCGCGCAATCCCCTTGACCTTGTAGCCCCAGCGGCGCGCGGCCTTGATCGCGGTCTCGACCGCCTCGGCGCCGGTATTCATCGGCAGCGCCTTGTCGAGGCCGGTCAGCGCGGCCAGCCGCGCCATCAGCGGCCCCAGCCGGTCGTTGTGATAGGCGCGGCTCGGGACCGCGAGGCGCTGGGCCTGCTCGGCCAGGCGGGCGACGAGGCGGGGATGCGAATGGCCCGTCGAGACCGCCGAATAGGCGCTCATCATGTCGAGATAGCGGGTGCCGTCCTCGTCCCAGAGCCAAACGCCCTCGCCGCGGGTGAGCACGACCGGGATCGGGTTGTAGTTGCGGGCGCTGTAGCGGGATTCGAGTTCCGTCGCGCGCATCGAGGGGCCTCCGCCAGAGCATTGGGTTCGTTGGCGGAAGTCTAGCCGAGGGCACCCGACAGGTTCGGTTGAAGCCTCCGAGTCGCGCAGCAGATTCTGCTGTGACGATCAGGCCTCGTCGAGGCGGGGCAAGGGAACGAGCGGGACCCCGGCGAAGTGCCGCACCGGCTTCATCACGAAGTTCGAGACGATGCGGGCGACGCCGAGCGACGGATCGTCGCTCCATTCGGCGGTGAGCTGGTGGTAGCGGTCGAGGCTGGGACACAGGATCTGCGCAAGATAGTCGAACTCGCCGCCGATCAGGTGGCATTCGACCACCTCGGGGCAGGACCGCATGTGCTGCTCGAACCGCGCCATGACGTGGCTGGCGTGGCTCTTCAGGCTGATCTCGGTGAAGGATGCGACCGCGTCGGGCAGGAGCGACGGGTTGAGCACCGCCATGTAATGATCGATGATGCCTGCGGCCTCCAGGCGGCGCACGCGTTCGAGGCAGGGCCGCGGCGACAGGCCGATGCGCTCGGACAGGGCCTGGTTGGTGATCCGGCCGTCGCGCTGAAGCTCCACGAGGATCTTCAGGTCGATCCGGTCGAGCTTCGGGGCTTTCAGGATCGTCCTCCCGGCGCCACACTCTCGCGCGGAACCCGGCGGCGTCAAGGGAAGCAGGAGTTCAAATGACGGAATCGCTGGCGCTCTTGACCGTCGCCGAAATGGGCGAGGCCGACCGACGGACCATCGCGGGCGGGGTGCCCGGCTATACGCTGATGCGCCGGGCCGGCGCGGCCGTGGCGGCGGCGGTGAGGCAGCGCTACGCGGCGTGCCCCGTCATCGTGCTGTGCGGGCCGGGGAACAACGGCGGCGACGGATTCGTCGCGGCCTCGCGCCTCGCCGCGGAGGGCTGGCCCGTCCGCGCGGCGCTGCTCGGATCCCGCGACGCCTTGCGCGGCGACGCGGGGTTGGCCGCGCAGGACTGGACCGGCGGGACGGTGCCGCTCGGGATCCCGTGCCTTGACGGCGCAGAACTGGTGATCGACGCGATTTTCGGCGCCGGCCTGTCGCGCCGCGTCGAGGGCGACGCGGCGTCGGTCCTGGCCGAGGTTGCGCGGCGGGGGCTGCCGGTGGTCGCCGTCGACGTGCCCTCCGGGATTCACGGCGACACGGGCGAGGATTGGGGCGCCGTCGTCGCCAGGGCGACCGTGACCTTCGGCCGGAAGAAGCCGGGTCACCTGCTGCTGCCCGGGCGCGAGCTGTGCGGCGAGGTCGTGGTCGCCGATATCGGTCTCGACCCGGCGGCACTCGCCGCGATCGCCCCCCGCCAGTGGGAGAATGGTCCCGAGCTGTGGCGGTCCGTGCTGCCGCAACCGCGCCTCGCCGATCATAAATACGCCCGCGGGCACGCGCTCATCCTCGGCGGCTGGCCGGTCACCGGTGCGGCGCGGCTGGCGGCGCGCGGGGCGGCGCGGATCGGCGCCGGGCTGGTCTCGATCGCCGTGCCCGAGGCGGCATTGCCGGTCTACGCCGCGGCGCTCACCAGCATCATGGCGAAGCCGATCGCCGGCGAGGCGGATCTTGAGGCGCTGCTGGCCGACGCGCGGTTCAACGCGCTGCTGATCGGGCCGGGCGCCGGGACCGGCGACGCGACGCGGGCGAATGTCAAGGCACTGCTGGCGACCGGCCGCGCCGTCGTGCTCGACGCGGATGCGCTGACGGCCTACGCCGCCTCGCGCGCGGAGCTCTTCGCGGCGATCGGCGGGCCGACCGTCCTGACGCCGCACGAAGGCGAGTTCGCGCGGCTCTTCTCCGTCAAGGGCGACAAGCTGACGAGGGCGCGCGCAGCGGCGGCCGAGAGCGGCGCGGTCGTCATCCTGAAGGGGGCGGACACGGTGATCGCGTCTCCCGACGGGCGCGCGGCGATCAACGCCAATGCGCCGCCCTGGCTGGCGACGGCGGGGTCGGGCGACGTGCTGGGCGGGTTCGTGCTGGGCCTTCTGGCGCAAGGCGTGCCTGCCTTCGAGGCCGCGTGCGCGGCCGTGTGGTTCCACGGTGCCGCGGCCGCCTCGTTCGGCCTCGGCCTGATCGCCGAGGACCTGCCGGAGCGCCTGCCGGCGGTCCTTGCAGGGCTTGCATAGGCTGGTCGCGAAACGCGGCCGTCACGATCGGCTTTCGCGCGCGGATCCGCCTGTGCTATGTGACGCGGCTCGATTTCAGGCGCCGCGGGCGTGGCGGAACTGGTAGACGCACTGGATTTAGGTTCCAGCGACGCGAGTCATGGGGGTTCAAGTCCCTCCGCCCGCACCAGGCGCCGCAGACTCAGACACAGGCTCATCCAACCCATGCAGATCACCGAGACCACTACCGAAGGGCTGACCCGCCGCTATCAGATCACGGTCGGCGCCGCCGATATCGACCGGCGGCTCGCCAGCCGCTACGCCGAGATCGCGAAGACGGTCAGGTTGCCCGGGTTCCGTCCCGGCAAGGTGCCGGTGAAGATCGTGCGCCAGCGCTTCGGGCAGGCGGTCCTCAAGGAGGTGCTCGAGGAGACGGTGAACGAGTCCTCGGCCGATACCGTCAAGGAGCGGAACCTGCGACCGGCGCTGCAGCCGAAGATCGAGATCGGCTCGTTCGGCGAGGGCCAGGACCTTGTCTACAACATGCAGGTCGAGGTGCTGCCGGAGTTCGCGCTGCCCGACCTCGACACGATCGCGCTCGAACGGCTGAAGCCCGAGATCTCGGACGAGGAGGTGGACGAGGCGATCGGCCGGCTCGCCGAACGTCACCGCAAGGCCGAGCCGGTCGCCGAAGGGACCGCGGCCGAGACGGGCGACGTCGTCACGGTCGATTTCACCGGCACGATCGACGGCGAGCCCTTTGCCGGCGGCACCGCCACCAACCACGACATCGAGCTGGGTGCGGCGACGCTGATCCCCGGTTTCGAGGACAAGCTCCTGGGCGCCAAGGTCGGCGACCATGTCAAGGTCGAGGTCACCTTCCCGGCGGATTATCCGGCCGAGCATCTGGCCAGCAAGCCGGCGGTGTTCGAGACCGATGTCAAGGCGGTGAAGCGCAAGGCGCCGGCGGTGATCGACGACGGTCTCGCCGAGGCGATGGGCTTCGACGATCTGGCCGAGCTCAAGACCTCGGTGCGCGAGCGGCTCGAACGGGAATATGCCGGCCTCGGCCGGCAGCGGATGAAGCGCGAGCTGCTCGACAAGCTCGCGGCCGCACACTCCTTCGCGGTACCGGAAGGCATGGTCGAGATCGAGTTCAGCGCGATCTGGCGGCAGTTCGTCGCCGAGCGCGAGCAGGCCAAGGCCCAGGGCAACTACCAGCCCGAGGAGGGCGAGGACGACGAGAAGACCAAGGCCGAGTACCGCGCCATCGCCGAGCGCCGCGTGCGGCTCGGCCTGCTGCTTGCCGAAGTGGGCAAGAGCGCCAACATTCAGGTGACGCAGGACGAGGTGAACCGTGCCGTCGCTGCCGAAGCCCGGCAATATCCCGGGCAGGAGAAGCAGGTGTACGAGTTCTATCGCAACCACCCCGATGCGGTGCAGTCGCTGCGGGCCCCGATCTACGAGGACAAGGTCGTCGATCACATCTTCGGCACGGCAAAGGTGACCGAGCGGTCGCTGCCGACCAAGGACTTCGTCGCGGCCGCGACCGCCGAGGACGAGGCGCCGCCGGAAGAGGCGCCGGCAGTCGAGACGCCTTCCGCCGAGACGCCCTCCGCCGAGACGCCTTCCGCCGAGACCGCCACGGTCAAGAAGGCGTCGGCCAAGAAGGCCTCGGCCTCGAAGTCGACGGCCAAGAAGGCTTCCGCCAAGAATCCGGCCAAGGGAGAAGCCGCCGAAGACGCACCGCCCGGGGAAGCGCCGCCTGGAGAAACGCCGCCTGGAGAAACGCCGGCCGACAGCGCCCCCGAGCAACCGGAGTAATCATGGCAGACGCCTACGAGACCTACATGAGCACGCTCGTCCCGATGGTGGTCGAGCAGTCGAGCCGCGGCGAGCGTGCCTACGACATCTTCAGCCGACTCCTGAAGGAGCGGATCATCTTCGTCACCGGTGGGATCAACGACGCGGTCGCCAGCCTGATCAGCGCGCAGCTGCTGTTCCTGGAATCCGAGAACCCGAACCGCGACATCCATCTCTACATCAACTCGCCGGGCGGCATCGTGACCTCCGGCCTCGCGGTCTACGACACGATGCAGTATGTGCGCTGCGACGTGAGCACGCTGTGCATCGGCCAGGCGGCCTCGATGGGATCGCTGCTGCTGGCGGCCGGAGAGCCCGGCAAGCGCTTCGCCCTGCCGAATTCCCGAATCATGGTTCACCAGCCTTCGGGCGGGGCTCAGGGCCAGGCGGCCGACATCGAGATCCAGGCCCGCGAGATCCTGTCGCTGCGCGCCCGGCTCAACGACATCTATGTCCGGCATACCGGCCAACCGCTGGAACGGGTCGAAACCGCGATGGAGCGTGACTATTTCATGTCGCCGGACGAGGCCAAGGCCTTCGGTCTCGTCGACCAGGTGATGACCCATCGCCCGGTGCGTGAGAACGCCGATAGCTGAAAGCAGGAGTGCGGTGTTTACCAGCCAGGAAGAACGAGAGCTTTATGGTTGTGCCTTTGCCGCAGCGGCGGCTAGCATGGGTTTCCGCCTCGCGCGGAAGGTGGTGAGATGGCGATGACCAAGTCGGGTGGCGGAGACTCGAAGAACACGCTGTACTGCTCGTTCTGCGGCAAGAGCCAGCACGAGGTCCGCAAGCTCATCGCCGGTCCGACGGTGTTCATCTGCGATGAATGCGTCGAGCTGTGCATGGACATCATCCGCGAGGAGCACAAGACCACGCTGGTGAAGTCGCGTGACGGGGTCCCGAGCCCGCGCGACATCTGCAACGTCCTCGACGACTACGTCATCGGCCAGGCCCACGCCAAGCGCGTGCTGTCGGTCGCGGTCCACAATCACTACAAGCGGCTGGCCCACGGCGCGAAGAACAACGACGTCGAGCTGGCCAAGTCGAACATCCTGCTGGTCGGTCCCACCGGCTGCGGCAAGACGCTGCTGGCCCAGACGCTGGCCCGCATCATCGACGTCCCCTTCACCATGGCGGACGCGACGACGCTGACCGAGGCGGGCTATGTTGGCGAGGATGTCGAGAACATCATCCTGAAGCTGCTCCAGGCGGCCGACTACAACGTCGAGCGGGCGCAGCGCGGCATCGTCTACATCGACGAGGTCGACAAGATCAGCCGCAAGTCCGACAACCCGTCGATCACCCGCGACGTGTCGGGCGAGGGCGTGCAGCAGGCGCTGCTCAAGATCATGGAAGGCACGGTGGCCTCCGTGCCGCCGCAGGGCGGGCGCAAGCATCCCCAGCAGGAGTTCCTGCAGGTCGACACGACCAACATCCTGTTCATCTGCGGCGGCGCCTTCTCGGGCCTGGAGAAGCTCATCGCGCAGCGGCGCCAGGGCACATCGGTGGGATTCGGCGCCGACATCCTCGGCCCCGATCAGCGCAACACCGGCGAGATCCTGCGCGACGTCGAGCCGGAGGATCTGCTGAAATTCGGCCTGATCCCGGAATTCGTCGGCCGGCTGCCGGTGGTCGCCACGCTCGACGATCTCGACGAGAAGGCGCTGGTCGACATCCTGACCAAGCCCAAGAACGCGCTGGTCAAGCAGTACCAGCGGCTGTTCGAGATGGAGGACGTGCGGCTGGGCTTCAACGAGGAGGCGCTGAAATCGATCGCCAAGAAGGCGATCCTGCGCAAGACCGGCGCCCGCGGCCTGCGCTCGATCATGGAATCGATCTTGCTTGATCCGATGTTCGACCTTCCGGGGCTGAGCTCGGTCGACGAGATCGTGATCAACCGCGAGGTCGTCGAAGGGAGGGCGCAGCCGCTCTACATCCACGCCGAGCGTCGCGGCGATGCGGTGACGGGCAGCTAAGACCCGTCCCGGGCCGGAGGCTTGATCGGCCGCCCGGCACGCTCCACCTTAGAGGGGCGCTTCAACGCCCGCCCCGCCGAATGCGGGGGGCGGGCATCAGGGAAGAGGTACTATGCTTGAGCTTTCGCGCGGCACGCTCTATCCGGTCCTGCCGCTTCGTGACATCGTTGTCTTTCCACACATGATCGTGCCGCTCTTCGTCGGTCGCGAGAAGTCGGTACGGGCGCTCGAGGACGTGATGCGCGACGACAAGCAGATCCTGCTCGTCACGCAGAAGAACGCCTCGCAGGACGATCCCACGGCTGCCGACATCTACACGGTCGGCACGATCGGCACGGTGCTGCAGCTGCTGAAGCTTCCCGACGGTACGGTCAAGGTGCTGGTCGAAGGCGGCCAGCGCGCCCGGATCGTCAAGTTCAGCGACAACGAGCAGTTCTTCCAGGCCTATGCCGAGCCGATGCCGGAGCCGAGCGGCGACCAGAGCGAGCTCGAGGCGCTGGCCCGCACCGCGGTGTCACAGTTCGAGCAGTACATCAAGCTGAACAAGAAGATTCCGCCGGAGGTGCTGGTCTCGATCAACCAGATCGACGATCCGGCGAAGCTCGCCGACACGATCGCCTCGCACCTCTCGCTGAAGATCCCCGAGAAGCAGGAGCTGCTCGAGACCGACACTGTGTCGGAGCGGCTGGAGAAGATCTTCGCCTTCATGGAGGGCGAGATCGGCGTGCTGCAGGTCGAGAAGCGCATCCGCAACCGGGTCAAGCGCCAGATGGAGAAGACCCAGCGGGAGTACTATCTCAACGAGCAGATGAAGGCCATCCAGAAGGAGCTGGGCGAGGCGGAGGACGGCAAAGACGAGCTGGGCGAGCTCGAGGACCGGATCAACCGCACCAAGCTCTCCAAGGAAGCGCGCGACAAGGCACAGGCCGAGCTCAAGAAGCTGCGCGCGATGAGCCCGATGTCGGCCGAGGCGACGGTGGTGCGCAACTACCTCGACTGGCTGCTCTCGATTCCGTGGGGCAAGAAGTCCAAGGTCAAGTACGATCTGAATTTCGCTCAGGAAGTGCTCGATGCCGACCACTTCGGCCTCGACAAGGTCAAGGACCGTA
>DATGFU010000644.1:0-3862 GCA_035308865.1 Allostellaceae bacterium
TGGGTGATCTCCTCGCCGGCGATCGCCGACGGACTCGCCATGGTCGGCAATTCCGACGACAAGCTGTTCGAGGGGATCGACATCGCCAGCGGCCAGCGCCGCTGGAAGGTGGACCTCAAGGCGCGCGTCTTCGGTTCCGGCAGCGTGGTCGGCGGCATCGTCTATGTCGGTGACCAGGAGGGCCGCGTCCACGCGCTCGATGTGGCGACCGGCGCCGAGCGGTGGCGGCTGCAGCTGCCGTCCGGCGTCAATGCCACGCCTGTGCCGGCCGACGGCTTGCTGCTCGTCGGCTGCGACGACGGCATGCTCTACGCGCTCGAGTCCTCCCCGGCCGCGCCCCAAACGCCGCGCGCCGTCTATCGCGATCCGGCCGCGCCGGAGAAGTATTTCACCGGCGGCGCGGCGCTGGCCGAAGCGCTGCAACGCCAAGGCTACCAGACGCTCGACACGGCCGGGCTGCTCGCCTTCCTGGCGACGCGGCCGGCCGGTCAATCGCCAGGCGTCGTCGTCTTCGCCACCGATCTCCTCCCCGACGCGGTGGCGGCGGACGACGCCAAGGCGCTCCGCAGCTTCATGGAGGCCGGCGGCCGCATTGTCTGGGTCGGCTTGACACCGCTGCTGCTGAAGCTCGATCCGGCGACGCAGAAGATCGCCGCGATCACGCCCGAGCGGACGGACCGGCTGCTCGGCAAGGGCCAGGGCGACGCCCGCACCGATTCCTCGACCAGCACGCCGACCGACGAGGGCTGGCGGTGGGGCCTGCGCCACTGGCGGCTCGCCTCGCAAGGCGTCGACCCAGGCAGCGTCGATACCGTTCTCGCACTGAACGAGAACGGGCTCGCCACGGCCTGGGTCAAGCGCTTCGGCGCGGAGGGAAGCTTCGTCCGCGTGTGGGGCGCACCCGATCCCTATCCCGACCCGGCCGAGATCGACGCGCTCGCGACGCACCGGTTGGAGTGAGCGGCCGCCCGGCTCAGCCCGCCGCGGCCTTCAGATCCTTCTCGACGCTCGCCAGGTGCTTGTTGAACTCCTTGAGCGCGTCCTGGTAGGCGGCCGTCTTCTCCTGGATCTCTTCCAGCGCGCCGTCGAGGAGCTTCTTGACCTGGTCGATCGTCTTCTTCTGGTCCTTGTCCTTGCTGTCGAGTTTGAAGTCGCTGCCGTCGACGATGTCGCTGTAGCTGTCGGCCGCGTCATAGACCTTGGCGAAGGCGTCGTTCAGCTCGAGGACGGTGTCCTCCATCGAGTCCCGCGCCGCGATGAGCTTGACCGCGATCTTGTTGGCGGCGTCCATCAGCGCCGCGATGTCGGCCCTGGGCTTGGGCAGCGTGCCGTCCTTGCCGATCAGCTTCTCGGCCTGCGTCTTGGCCGATTTCCAGGCGTCGATCTCTTTACCCATGGGATCCTCCCGTTGCGATATGGGCGGTGATCCCGGCGGGGCGGCACGATATGGGCCCGGCCGCCCGGCGGCAACCGGATATGCGTATCCGCGTATATCAAGGATGTTGCGTCCGGGCCGCCTCAGTCGATGATCGGCTCAAGGGGGAGCCACTCATGGATCCGATCGCCAAGACCGCGTGGTATTGCTGCGGCATCCGCGCCGCCGACGCCGTGCGGCCGCGCCCGATCTGCGGCGATCACCTCGCCGCGCGGTTCATGGCCGGCGAGGGCGAGGCGGTGTTCCGCCGCTTCGCGCGGTTCCGCGGTCCCAACGCATCGAACGTCGCGCGCCACCGGATGATCGACGACTGGCTGCGCGAGCGGCTGCAAACGGCACCCGACCTGCGGATCGTGCTGCTGGGCGCCGGGTTCGACACGCGCGCCTTCCGGCTCGCGGGCGGGCGTTGGCTCGAGCTGGATCAGCCCGCGCTGATGGCTTTCAAGGAGACGCGGCTGCCGATCGCCGAGGCGCCCAACCCGCTCGACCGCGTCGCCATCGATTTCGCCCGCGGCAGCCTCGCCGACACGCTGGCCCCCTGGGCAGGCGACGCGCCGGCGGCGGTCGTGCTGGAAGGCGTCTCGATGTATCTGGAGCCGGCGGCGCTGCAGGCGACGCTGGACGCGCTCAAGCGCAGCTTTCCCCGGCACTGGCTGGTCTGCGACCTGATGACCGCCGCCTTTGCGCGCAGCTGGAGCGCCGGGCTGCGGCGGGAGATCGCGGCGCTCGGCGGCCAGTTTGCCGCCATGAGCGACGACCCGGCAGCGGCCGTTACGGCGAGCGGCTACCGCGAGCTCGCCCACATCTCGATCGTCGACCGGGCGCGCGAACTCGGCGCGCTCCGGATCCCGCGCTCGGTGCTCGCGACGGTGCTGCGATCATTGCGCGACGGCTATCGGCTGCACGTGTTCGAGGCGCCGGCCTGACGTCTCATGCCGGGCGGCGCGCCAGCGACAGCCAGATCCCGCCGCCGATCAGCGTGAGGCCGCTGAGCCGTGCCAGGAACTTCGCGCGGGCCGGCCGCATCAGCCAGGCCCGGCCGAGGCCCGCGGCGACGGCCCAGCAGGAATCCGTGCAGGCGGCGATCAGCACCGAGGCGGCGCACATGCCGGCGAGCTGCGGCCCGACGGGAAGCCGTGCATCGACGAATTGCGGCAGGAACGCCGTGAAGAACGCGATCGTCTTGGGATTCGACAAGGCGACCAGGAAGCCGCGCAGGAAATGCACCTGCCCGCGTGGCGGTTTCACCTCCCCTTGCCCGGCGCTCCGCCAGGCATTGATGCCGAGCCAGATCAGATAGGCGGCACCGCCCCAGCGTAGGATCTCGAAGAGATACGTCGCATGCGCCACCACCCAGCTCAGGCCGAGGGCGATGGCGGTGAGCAGCAGGGAGCTGCCCAGGAAGGTCCCGGCGACCGTCGTCAGCGCCGCACGCACCCCGCGCGTGCTGCCGGTCGTGATGACGAGCGTGACGATCGGCCCCGGCGTCAGCAGCAGGACCACGGTGATGGCGATGAAGGCGGTGAAGAGCTGCCAGTTCATGGAGCGGATCTTTCTGGATCGGTTTCACATGCGATGATAGCGTGCCGGCAATCGAGATCGGCCCCTCGCCTGTCCTCCGCTCGCATTCGGAGAGCTCATTCCTCGCCGCCCGCAGCAGTCTTGGGGCAGGCGCTCTGTGCCGTCGCACTTTCGGGTGCGGCCTGCAAGCGCATGTTGAGCCGCACGGTGTCCGAGCGGATCCCGGCGGGACCGGCGAGCGTGGCCGCCGCGCCGAGATCGCCGTCCCAGCCCGGCTTTCCGTTCGCCAGGACCTTCAAGCGGCTCCCATCGATCTCGGCTTGCAGCATATGGATCTGGCCTGGTACCGGCGCTTGCCGAAGACGTCGACGATGCCTACCTTGATCGCCGAATCCGCGAGGAGACGCTCGGCCGTTTCGACTTGGCGGACCTGAAGGCAAAGGCTGCAAGATGACGCGCAGGATCACGCTTGAGCAGCAGAGCGGCGTGCTCGCCGCGCGGCGCGCCGAACTGGGCGGGCGCGTGCCGAGCATCCCGGGGAACCCCGGCGGTCGGCGCACGGCGTCCAAGCAGGCGCTGCTCCGGCGGCTTGCGGATATTGCCGCAGCTTCCACACAGCCGGCGCGGTTCCTGGCCAACATCTAGCTCTCCGCGCCACGGCTCAAGTACAGTGCACTGTCTCCGGAACCCCATCTCATCGATGGACGGCCTCTCTCCAAAGTGGCGTTCTCGACAACCACCAAGTTAGGGCACTTCGATGCCGGGGAGCAGGCGCCGTCCACCCCATCACCGGAATCGTCAATCGTCACGGAATCGGCATCGTCGGGAATCGTCGGAGCCTGGAATCTCACCGGAATCTTTAGAGCGACGCGGCCTGACGAATATCTTCGAGAAAATGAGCGTTGC
>DATGFU010000645.1:0-2366 GCA_035308865.1 Allostellaceae bacterium
CGAGGGGTGGCACAACAACCACCACCGCTACATGAACTCGGCCCGCCAGGGCTTCTTCTGGTGGGAGGTCGACGCCAGCTACTACGTGCTGGCCGCCCTGTCATGGCTCGGCATCGTGTGGGACCTGCACCAGCCGCCGAAGAAGTTGCTCGAGCACGGCAGCGAGCTGGCGACGGTACCGGCAGTGGAAGCCGCGTGAGGAAAGCAGGCGGTTGGCGGTTAGGGAAACGACGTCCTAACCGCGTAGCCGCCTAACCGCCAACCGCTTTGTTCCTCACGTCGTCACCGCCCCCCGGGCGGCCGACGACACGCCGCGTGCGTACTTCGCCATCACGCCGCCTGTATAGCGGGGTGTCGGCGCCGTCCAGGTGGCGAGGCGGGCCTGCAGATCGGCCGGGTTGAGCTCGACGTCGAGACGGCGCGCGTTGATATCGAAGACGATGGTGTCGCCGTCGCGCAAGGCCGCGATCGGGCCGCCGCGCGCCGCTTCCGGGGCGACGTGCCCGGCCATGAGGCCATGCGTTGCGCCGGAGAATCGGCCATCGGTGAGCAGCGCGACCGCTTCGCCCAATCCCTCACCAACCAATGCCGCGGTGACGCCCAGCATTTCGCGCATGCCGGGTCCGCCCACCGGGCCCTCGTTGCGGATGACCACGACGTCGCCGGCTTTGATCTGGCGCTGTTTGACCGCTGCGAACGCGTCCTCCTCGCACTCGAACACCCGGGCCGGCCCGCGGTGGTGTACGCGTTCATGGCCGGCCATCTTCACGACGCATCCGTCGGGCGCCAAATTGCCCTTCAAGATGACCAACCCTCCCGTCGGCTTGAGCGGGTCCTCGAGCCGCCGGACGACGACTTGGTTCGGCGTCTCGACGGCGCGGCTCGCCTCGTCGCCGATCGAGCGACCGGTGACCGTCAGCGCATCGCGGTGCAGGAGGCCGGCTTCGAGGAGGCGTCTGGCGACCAAGGCGACCCCGCCCGCCTTGTAGAGATCGGTCGCAACGAAGCGACCGCCGGGTTTGAGATCGCAGAGCAGCGGCGTCCGGCTGCTGATTCGATCGAAGTCCTCGATCTCAAGCGCCAGCCCCACTTCGTGCGCGATCGCCAGGAGGTGCAGCACGGCATTCGTCGAACCGCCGGAGGTCGCCACGCCGGTGATGGCGTTCTCGAGCGCCTGGCGAGTCAGAACCTGATGGGAGGAGATGCCACGCTCCAGCAACTGCAACACCTGCCGACCGCAGTCGAAAGCCACAGCATCCTTGTGACCATCCATCGCCGGCACGCTGGCGGTGCCGATCGGTGAGATGCCGAGCATCTCGCCCGCCATCGCCATCGTGTTCGCCGTAAACTGCCCACCGCAGGCGCCCGGGCCCGGGCAGGCGGCGTTCTCGACCGCGCGCAGTCCTTCGGCGGTGAGTGTCCCGGCGCTGTACGCGCCGACCGCCTCGAACACGTCCTGGATGGTCAAATCCTTGTCCCCCAGATGCCCCGGCGCGATCGAGCCGCCGTAGAGCATCAGGGAGGGCAGATCGAGCCGAGCCAGGGCCATGATCGTACCGGGTATCGTTTTATCGCAGCCGGACAACGCGACCACGGCGTCGAAGAGATGCCCACGGACGACGAGCTCGATCGAGTCGGCGATCACCTCGCGACTGATCAGGGAAGCCTTCATGCCCTCGGTGCCCATCGAGATGCCGTCCGAAACGGCGACGGTGTTGAACTCGATGGGCGTACCGCCGGCGGCGCGGATGCCTTCCTTCACCTTCGCCGACAGCCGCCGCAGATGGAAATTGCACGGCATGACCTCGATCCACGTGTTCGCCACTCCGATGAGCGGTTTGGCCAGATCCTCGTCGGTCAGTCCGATCGCCTTGAACATGGCGCGCGCGGGCGCGCGGTCAGGCCCCTCGGTGATGGCACGGCTGCGGTGTCTGAGATCGTGCGGCATGGTCCCCTCTGCTGGTGATCCATAGGGCCTATGCGGTGGGGCTGCAACTGATGAGACCTATGCGACCCATAGGACCCATGGGACTCATGCGGCGCGCCAACAAGCCAATTGACAATCGCCAACGGCGCGGTCACGCTGGCCGTTGCACAACGCGGGGGAACGCATGCGGGCGAAAGCGAAAAAGATCCTCGTCATCGGCGGCGCCGGGTACGTGGGCTGCGTGCTGATCGAAGAGCTGCTCAAGCGCGGCTACGCGGTCAAGGTATTCGATCGGTTCATCTACGGCGACCAGGGGCTGCGCGACGTGCGCGATCGCGTCGAGGTCGTGGTGGGCGACATGCGCGCCATGGAGCAATCGGTGTTCGACGGCGTCGCGGCGGTGATCAACCTGGGCGGCATCTCGAACGATCCGACCGCC
>DATGFU010000646.1:0-6176 GCA_035308865.1 Allostellaceae bacterium
GTTCGTCTATGTCAACCTGGACCCAGAGGCCCGTTCGGTGGCCGAGACCGCATCGGGGGCGGAGGCCGAGATCCGCCGCTTCATCCCGGATCTCGACCGGCTGGTGCTGGTCGAGGAGGTCGACGTGCCGGTCGCGGCGAACTGGAAGGTGATCCAGGAGAACTCGATCGAGGGGTACCATTTCGATTATTCCGGCCCCGTCCACAAGGAGCTGGTCCAGCTCATCGATTTCGCCGGCTACGAGCTCACGCCCCGGGACGAGTGGTGGACCTATATCGGCCCGCCGCGGCGCGGCGCCACCGAGGCTTACGGCGTGCCGCTCGCAGGGGCGACCTGGCAGACCGACTGGTTCTTCAATTTCGGCCTGTGGCCGAACGCGACCATCTACGCCTTCCCCTACGCAGATGTGGTCGGGACCTTCATCATGATGCCGACCGGCCCGGAGACCTCGCTGCTGCGCTTCGGCTATTACGCGCCGGAGGGGCGCGAGGTGCCGGAGGTGACCCGCGCCTGCATCCGCTGGATGAACGAGGCGCTGGGGCCTGAGGACATCAAGCTCAATCTCTCGAACCAGAAGGGGCTGCGCTCGCTCGGCTTCCGTCACGGCCGCTACCTGATCGGCGACCACCCCGACAACCGCAGCGAGCATCTGGTCCGGCATTTCCACAGGCTCTGCTATGACGCCGTCCGCGACTGAGCGGGGCTTCGACTATGTGATCGTCGGCGCCGGCTCGGCGGGCTGCGTGCTCGCCGCGCGGCTGACCGAGGATCCCGCCGTGCGGGTGCTCCTGCTGGAGGCTGGCCCCGCCGACCGCAGCTGGCGCATCCATATGCCGTCCGCGGTCGGCACGCTCCTGACCTCGGAGCGGTTCAACTGGGCCTATGTCTCGGATCCCGAGCCGCATCTGGATGGAAGGCGGCTCACGCATCCGCGCGGGCGTGTCCTCGGCGGCTCCTCGTCGATCAACGGGATGGTCTATGTGCGCGGCCATGCCCGCGACTACGATTCCTGGGCGCAGATGGGCCTCGCCGGCTGGGGCTATGCGGACGTGTTGCCCTATTTCAAGCGCGCGGAGAGCCATCTCCACGGCGGCGATGCGTATCACGGCGACGGCGGACCACTCGCCGTCTTCGCCCCGGAGATCGCCGGCTCGCCGCTTTGTATGGCCTTCATCGCCGCCGCGGAGGCCGCAGGGTACCCGCTGTCGTCCGACGTCAACGGCGCGCAGCAGGAAGGCTTCGGCCGGATCGACCGGACGACCCGGAACGGCAGGCGCTGGAGCGCCGCCCGGGCCTATCTGCGGCCGGCGCGCGGGCGGTCGAATCTGACGGTCATGACCGGTGCCCTGGTGCATCGGATCCGCGTCGAGAAGGGTCGCGCCATCGGGATCGAGTACTCGATCGGCGGGAATGTCGAAACGGCGCAGGCCGCGGCTGAGGTGATCCTGTCGGCGGGGGCGATCAACTCGCCGCAGATCCTGCAGCTTTCCGGCATCGGCCCGGCGGAACACCTGGCGTCGCTCGGCGTGGCGCCGGTTCACGACCTGCCGGCCGTCGGCGCGCATCTCAACGACCATCCGGACATCGTCGTCCAACATCGCTGCCGGGAGCCGCTCTCGATCTACGGCGCCAATCACGGCCTGCGCAAGGTTGCGGCCGGGCTGCGCTGGTTCGCCGGGGGCGGGGGACTCGCGGCCTCCAACCATTTCGAGGCCGGCGGCTTCATCCGCAGCCGCGCCGGCCTGGAGCAGCCCGATCTCCAGCTGACCTTCATGCCTCTCGCCATCAAGCCCGGAACGGTCGAGGATGTCGGCATGCATTCCTTTCAGGTGCATATCGACCTGATGCGGCCCAAGAGCCGCGGCCGCGTCCGGATCCGCTCGGCCAGCCCCGCGGAGCCGCCCTCCATCATCTTCAACTATCTGGAGGATCCCCAGGACCGCGAGGATCTGCGCCGCTCGGTGCGGCTCACCCGCGAGATCCTGGCCCAGAGCCCGATGGATCGCTATCGCGGCGAGGAGATCAATCCCGGCGCGCCCGTGGAGAGCGACGCGGAGATCGACGCCGCGATCCGGCGCGGGCTGGAGACCTGCTACCACCCGGTCGGCACCTGCCGCATGGGGCCCGGCGGATCGAGCGCGGTCGTCGATGCCGCGTGCCGCGTGCATGGGCTCGACGGCCTGCGCGTCGTCGACGCCGCGGTCATGCCGGCGATCGTGAGCGGCAATACCAACGCGCCCACGATCATGATCGCCGAGAAGGCGAGCGACCTCATCCGCGGCCGGTCGCCCCTCCCGCGCGAGGACGCGCCCGTCTGGATCCACCCGAACTGGGCGACCGCCCAACGCTGAGGACGGAGACAGCGATGCCCCGACGCGACGATCACTGGAGCCTGAGAGTCGATCTGGCCGCCGCGTTCCGCTGGTTCGCCCGTGACGACATGCACGAGGCGGTGGCCAATCACCTGAGCGTCGCGGTGTCGCCCGACGGCGCGCGGTTCCTGATCAACCCGCGTGGCCGTCACTTTGCCCGCGTCAAGGCGAGCGAGCTTCTCTTGCTCGACGCGCACGACGAGGCGACGCTCGATCGGCCGGACGCACCGGACCCGACGGCTTGGCATTTGCACGGGCGATTGCATGCGAAGGTCCCGGCGGCACGCTGCATCATGCATCTCCACTCGAAATACGCGACGGCGCTCGCCTGCCTCGAGGACAACCGGATGCCGCCGATCGACATGAACACGATGCGCTTTCACGGCCGCGTCGCCATCGACGACGGGTTTGCCGGCATGGCGCTGTCGGAGGGGGAGGGCGACCGCGTCGCTGGGCTGATGGAGCCCGGTAAGACCGTATTGTTGATGGCCAATCACGGCGTGCTGGCGATCGGCCCCACGGTCGCGCAGGCCTTCGACGAACTCTGGTACTTCGAACGTGCCGCCGAGACGCTGATCACCTGCTACGGTTCGGGCCGGCCGCTTCGAATCGTGCCAGAGGAAATTGCGGCGCTCACCGAGCGGCAATGGCGAGACTACGACGGCGCCGCCCAGGATCATCTCGACAATGTGAAGGCGATCCTCGACGCCGAGGAGCCGGATTACCGGCAGTGAGCGCCGCGGTCCGACTGCTTGCCGCGCTCTGGCTGCTGCTCACGGCATCGGCCGCCTCGGCCGCGGACCCGCCCGAATGCCGGTCCGTCCGTTTCTCCGATGTCGGCTGGACCGACATTACCGCGACAACGGCGCTCGCCTCGCGTGTCCTGGCAGGGCTCGGCTACCGCCCGCAGACCGAGATCCTGTCGATCCCCGTCACCTACACCTCGCTGAAGAACCGCCAGATCGACGCCTATCTCGGCGACTGGCAGCCGAGCATGGCGGAGGACCGCAAGCCCTATCTCGCGGACGGGTCGATCGAGGTGTTGGGTGCCAATCTCGAAGGCGCCAAGTACACGCTCGCCGTGCCGACCTACGTCGCGGCTTCGGGCATCCACGACTTCGCCGATCTCGCCCGGTTCGCCGACCGGTTCCGCCAGCGCATCTACGGCATCGAGCCGGGCAACAACGGCAACCGCATGATCGGCGACATGATCGGCCGGAACAAAGTCGGTCTCGGCGACTGGACGCTGGTCGAGTCGAGCGAGCAGGGCATGCTGAGCGAGGTCGACCGCGCCGTCCGGCGCCAGGAGTGGATCGTCTTCCTCGCCTGGGCGCCGCATCCGATGAACCTCAAATACGAGATCACCTATCTCACCGGCGGCGACAGCACCTTCGGCCCAAACTACGGCGGCGCCACGATCTTCACCGACATCCGCACCGGCTATGCGGCGCAGTGTCCCAATGTCGGCCGGTTCTTGATGAACCTGCATTTCTCGCTGGAGATCGAGAGCCGGATGATGGCCCTCATCCTCGACGACCATCTCGACGGGCCGGAAGCGGCGACGCGGTTCCTGTCGGCACATCAGGACGTGCTCGCGCCCTGGCTCGACGACGTCACGACCTTCGACGGCAAGCCCGGCCTCGCCGCGGTCCGCGAGGACCTGCGCGGCTCCGGCCTGGGCGGCATCGCCGACCGGCTCGATGCCGCGACGGGGTGGGTCGTCCAGCACAAGATCCCGCTCGGAATGTGGCTCGGCACGGCCGTGACCTTCGCGACCGACCACGCGCAGGTCGGGTTCGACGCGATCTCCTTCGGTCTTGGCGCGGCGATCAGCGCGCTGACCGCGCTCCTCAATGCGATTCCGCCCTTGCTGCTGCTGCCGATCCTGACGCTCGGCGTCTGGCTGCTTCACCGCTCGCCGGGGCTCGCCGCCTTCACGCTGGCCGCGCTCCTCCTCATCCTCAATCTCGGCTACTGGGCGGCGACGATGGAGACGCTGTCGCTGGTGCTGTTCGCGACCGTCGTCTGCATCGTCCTCGGCGTGCCGCTCGGGATCGCCGCGGCCCACCGGCCGTGGCTCTACCGTGTGATCCATCCGATCCTCGACCTGATGCAGACGATCCCGACCTTTGTCTATCTCATCCCGACGCTGGTCCTGTTCGGGCTGGGCGCGGTGCCGGGGCTGATCTCGACGGTCATCTTTGCCATCCCCGCGCCGATCCGGCTGACCCATCTCGGGATTTCGGCGGTGCCGCCGCAGCTGCGCGAGGCCGGCGAGGCGTTTGGCGCCAGCCGGCTCCAGCTCCTGTGGAAGGTCGAGCTGCCCTGCGCGATGCCGAGCATCATGGCTGGCGTCACCCAATGCATCATGCTGAGCCTGTCGATGGTGGTTATCGCGGCGCTCGTCGGGGCGGACGGGCTGGGGAAGCCGGTGGTGCGGGCGCTGAACTCGGTCAACGTGGCCATGGGCTTCGAGGCGGGGATCGCCATTGTGGCGCTTGCCATCCTGCTCGACCGTGTCTGCAAGCGGCCGTCGCCGCGTGAGCGAAAGAATTGAATTGATTGAGGCTCGTGGGGCTGGCGGTGGGCCAAGCTCATCCCGGATCTCGATGACCTCCGTTTCATCAGCCACCGGCAATGAGCCGCACCGGCCAGGGGTGTTTCAGAGCCTCCAGCCGCCACCCGCCGCCGCGTAGATGCGCACGAGGTCCTTCCTGAGCAGCGCCTCGGAGGCGGCGAGGCTCGCCTCCGCCGCCAGCTCGTCACGCTGCGCCACCAGTAGGTCGAGCAGGCCCGTATAGCCTGCCTTGTACTGCTGGTCGGCGAGCTCGACGGCCTTGTGGTCGCCTTCGGCTGCACGTTCGAGTTCGTGCTTGCGGCTTGCCTCGTGGGCATAGAGCGACAGCGAATCCTCCATGTCCTCGAGGCCTTCGAGCACGGTCGTCTGATAGGTGAGGAAGGCCTGCTTCTGGCGCGCGTCCGCCGTGTCGATATCCGCCTCGATGCGCCCGAAATCGAGCAGCGGCGCGGCGGCGCTGGCACCGGCACCCCACGGCGTCGCGCCGAACAGGCTCGATTGCTGGATGCCGAAGAGGCCGGTCAGCGAGATCGTCGGGAAGATTTCCTTGCGCGCCGCCTCGGAGGCCGAGAGGCTTGCGGCGAAGTCGCGCTCGGCGGCGCGGATGTCGGGCCGGTTGGCCAGCACCGAGGCCGGGGCGGCGACCAGCATGGTCGGCGCGAGCGGTCTCCAGGCGCCGCCGGCGGTGAGCGCTGCATCCTCGGTACCCGGCGCCACGCCGATCAGCACGTTCAGCCGGTCGAGCGTTACGTCGCGGGCGGCCCGCAGCGCCGGCAGCTGTGCCGAGGTGGTGGCGACCTGCGCGGTCGTGCGCTCGATGTCGAGATTGCTGGCGAGCGCGCCTTGCTGCTGCGCCTGGATCAGCGCGAGAGTGCGCTGTTGCGTCGCGAGGTTCTTCTCGGTGATCGCGATCTGGTGCTCCTCGTCCCGGAGATCGAAGTAGTTGCGCGCGACGTCCGCGAGCAGCGTGACCAGCACCGCCTGGCGGCGCGCCTCCGCGGATTCGACGATCGCCTCGGCCTGGGCGGCGCGCGCCTGATTCTTGCCGAAGAGGTCGAGCTCCCACGAGGCCTGGACGTTGGCCTCGCCGAGCCCGATCGCCTGGTTGTTCGTGGCGAAGCCCTGGTTGCCGCGGCTGGCGTCGCCGCCGGCGGTGATCTCGGGCATCAGGTTCGCCTCGGCGCCGCGGCGGGCAGCCCGGGCCTCTTCGACCCGCGCCGCGGCGA
>DATGFU010000647.1:0-3295 GCA_035308865.1 Allostellaceae bacterium
GCCGCTCCCGCGGCGCGAAATAATCGGCCAGGATCGACGATGTGGCCGGACTCCCGCCGGCCTCGGCAAGCGACACCCCGATCCGCGCCAGGCCGAGCTCCAGCCCGTTGGCGGCGAGCCCGCCGAGCGCCGTCAGCACGCTCCAGACGGCGAGGCAGACGGTGAGGAAGCGGACGCGGTGGACGCGATCCGCCAGATAGGCCATCGGCAGGCCCAGCACGGCGTAGAAGAAGCCGACGGCCGGACCGATCAGCAGACCGATCACCGAATCGCTGAGCCTGAGGTCGAGCTTGATGTCCTGCGCGAGCACCGAAAGGATGAGCCGGTCGCCGACATTCGCGACATAGATCGCGACCAGCAGGCCGAGCACGTACCATCGCGCCGACGCGGTGCCGCGCAGCGAGCGTCCTTCTGGCCAGCTCTTCTCGGTTGTCGCCATTACGGCAATGCGATCACGGCACGCCGGTTTTGTCAGCGCGGATCACCGCGACCGCGGCGCTGGACCGTCGCTAGGCAAAGGACGCTTCATCGAGCCGGTATACCCGACAGGCCGTCGTCCAGTAGAGCGCCGACTTTTCAACCGTCGCGTAGGACGCGGTGATGCGCTTGAACGCGTTCCACAGCGCGACATAGCCGCCGGACTGCTTGTCGACCGGGAAGTTGCTTTCGAACATGCAGCGGTCCGGGCCGAAGGCCTCGATGCAGAACTCGACGTAAGGCCGCCATGCCGCCGCCATCTCCGCCGATGATGGCGGCCGCTCGCGGGCGTCGAAGCCGAAGCCGAGATGCGGCATGCCGAGCCCGCCGATCTTCACCGAGACGTTATCGTGCCGTGCGAGCGCGCGCATCGACTCCGCCCAGGCGGCGTAGACTTCATCGCGCCGCCCGGCATAGGGGCCGATCCCGAGCGGCGTGCCGGCATGGTCGAGGACGATGCCGGTGCCAGGAAAGGCGGCGGCGAGATCGGCCAGCTCGCCCAGCTGAGTGTGGTAGAGATAGGCGTCGAAGGTGAGGCCGAGCGGCGCCAGACATGCGAAGCCGCGCCGGAACTTGGCATCGAGCAGCAGGCCGGGCGGCGGCGCGCGGCGGGCGAGGCTGCCGATATGCTCGTCGTGCTGCGATTGCTGCCGCATGCCGCGGAAGCGCCCCCCGCCGGCCCGGATATGCGCCTCCAGCACCGTGGCCACTTCGTCGCCGTAGCGGAAATCGGTGGCGCTGACGATGCCGGCGCAAATGCCGCGTGGGCCGAGAATCCCGCTGTAGCTCATCGCGGCGACGCCGTTCACGTACTCGGTCTCGCCGACGGAGCGCAGAGGCTCGGGTCCGTCGGGCTTGTACATGGCGGTGCATTCCATGAAGACCGTGGCGCGGACATTGTGGCCGCGCATCGCGTCCGCCAGCACCTCCTCGAAGCCGTATTTCTCGGGCGGCCGCACCCACATGTGATGGTGCGCGTCGACGATGGGCAGGCCGGGATCGAGGATCTCCTCCTCGGATCCCTCGATCCAGCGATCGAGCTCGGCCTGCGAGCGCGCCATCAGCCGCGTCGGGTGCGCAGATGGACCATGCCGTCGCCGAAGGCGGCATCGCGCCGCCGCACCGCGGTCCTGACGCCGAACTCGCGTAGCTCCGCCTTGAGCTTGGCGCGGCGCGGACCGGTCGAAGCGTGGGCGCGGGCGTCCATCTCCATCGACAGGCGCTGCATGTTGCGCGAGCCGGCCAGCTCCATGGCGAGGTTCACCACCCGCTTCTGGCAAGCGAGCTGGTCGGGGTCGATCAGCGTCATGCGCCGTGCCAGCGCATCGACCTCGGCATCGAGTTCGGCGGCCGGCACGGCGTCGAGCACCAGCCCGATCCGGGCGGCGTCCGTGCCGGAGATGCTGTCGCCGGTCAGCAGCAGCCGTTTCGCCCATTGGGGACCGATATGGTAGTACCACATGTTGACGGGCGGCGAGCCCAGGCCGCGCGTGCCAGGATGGCCGATCTTCGCGTCTTCCGCGGCGATGAGGATGTCGCAGAGCAGCGCCATCTCGGCGCCGCCGGCGAGGCATCTCCCCTGGATCTTGGCAATCACCGGCTTGTGGACCTCCGGAATGATCAGCATCTGGCCCATCTTGCGTTCCATGGTCCAGCAATCGTCGTCGAAGCTGCCGAGCCGCGTGCGGTAGAGCCCTTCCGGGTCCTGCTGGTTGGCCGGGTCGCTGCCGAAGGCGAGGTCGTAGCCGGCACAGAAATCCTGCCCGGCGCCTTCGAGGATGATGACGCTGACCGAATTGAGGTCGTCGGCCTCCAGGAAGGCGTCGTGCAGCTCCTTGATCAGCAGCGGCGACAGCGCGTTGCGCTTCTCGGGGCGGTTGAGCGTGATCGTGGCGATCTGCTCGGCCACCTGGAGCTTGATGAAGTCCTGGGACTTCAGCCACTTAGCCATGTCGTTCCTCGCTGGTTCAGCTGTTGCGGGGCCGCCGCACGATCAGCGCGTCGACGGCGACGGCGCCGCCCGGCGAGCAGATCACGGGGTTGACGTCGATCTCGGCGATGTCGCCGCTGAAATCCGCGGCGAGCCGCGACACCGCGGCGACGATGCGCGCCAGCTCGCCGCGGTCGATCGCTGCGCTGCCGCGGAACCCGTCGAGCAGCTTCGCGCCCTTGAGCCGCGCCAGCATGGCGAGCGCCGTCGCTTCGTCGATCGGCGCCAGCTCGGCGACGCTGTCGCGCAGCAGCTCGACCATGATCCCGCCCAGCCCGACGACGACCAGCGGGCCGAAGGTCGGGTCGAGCCGCGCGCCGACCACCATCTCGACGCCTTCCGGCACCATCGGCTGCACCAGCACGCCGCGGATCTCGGGCTTCGGGTCGAGCCGCGCCGCCGCCGTCATGATCGCGTGATAGGCCTCGCCGACCGCGACCGCGCCGCTGAGGCCCAGCCGCACCACGCCGGCCTCCGTCTTGTGCGGGATGTCCGGCGATTCGACCTTGAGCACGACCGGATAGCCGATCTCCTCGGCGGCGCGGATCGCGGCGGCCGCGTCCTGCACGACCCGGTCGAGCGCCACCGGGACATCGTATCCGGCGAGGATTTCCTTGGCCTCGCGCTCGGTCAAGGCCGGGCCGGAAGCGGCAAGGCGGGCTGCCGTCGCCTCTAGGATTGCGGGATCGGTCGGCGACAGCTCCATCGGGGTCCGCTGCGCAATGTCCGCCCCCCACCGGATCCAGCCGGCCAGCGCGCGGTAGCAGCGCTCGGTGGTGTGGAAGAGGGCGACGCGCGGGTCCTGCTCGTAGATGTCCGAGGCCGGAC
>DATGFU010000648.1:0-7381 GCA_035308865.1 Allostellaceae bacterium
AACGGCGCCGGCAAGTCGACGACCATGAAGATGATCGCCGGCTTCCTCGTTCCGGATGCCGGACGCGCCACGATCTGCGGCCACGACGTGGTCAGCGACGGGCTGGAGGCGCGGCGTCGGCTGGGCTACCTGCCCGAAGGCGCGCCCGCCTATCCCGACATGACCGCCGGCAGCTTCCTCAAGTTCGTGGCGCAGATCCGCGGCTATCGCGGCGCCGAGGCCCGTGCCCGCGTCGATGCCGCGGTCGAGCGGGTCGAGCTGGGCGCCGTGCTGCGCCAGCCGATCGAGACGCTGTCCAAGGGCTTCAAACGCCGTGTCGGCTTGGCCCAAGCGCTGCTGCACGATCCCGAGGTGCTGATCCTCGATGAGCCCACCGACGGGCTCGATCCCAACCAGAAATTTCATGTCCGGGCGCTGATCGCCAGCATGGCCAAGGACAAGGCGATCATCATCTCGACCCATATCCTGGAAGAGGTCGACGCGGTCTGCACCCGTGCCATGGTGATCGCCAACGGCAAGATCCTGGCCGACGGCACGCCGGGCCAGCTGGAGGCGCGCTCGCGCTTCCACCATGCGATCTACCTGCGTGGGGCGGCGCCGCTCCCCGATGCCGTGCGGGCCGAGCTGGCCCAGCTGGCCGGCGTACAGGGGATCGAGGATGCGGACCGGTTCGGCGACACCGGGGTGCACATCCTGCCGCGCGAGGGCGCAGATCTGATACCCGATGTGCGCCGCGTCCTCGAGCGGCATCGGGTGGCGATCGACGAGTTCCGCGTCGAGCGGGGCCGGCTCGACGGCGTCTTCCGCGACATTACGATGTCGCCAGAGCTCTAAACCTCAGCCGAACGGGAACGAGACTAGAATGGGTACGGTCGGTACCATCTTCCGCCGCGAGCTGGCCGGATACTTCACGACGCCGGTCGCTTACGTGTTCATCGTCATCTTCCTGGTGATGGCCGGCGCGCTGACCTTCTATGTCGGCGGCTTCTTCGAGCGCGGCCAGGCGGACCTGCAGGCGTTCTTCGGGTTCCACGCCTGGCTCTATCTGTTCCTGATCCCGGCGCTGTCGATGCGGCTGTGGGCCGAGGAGCGCAAGAGCGGCACGATCGAGCTGTTCCTGACGCTGCCCGTCACCATCCCGCAGGCGGTGATCGGCAAGTTCCTCGCGGCCTGGGCCTTCACCGGCATCGCGCTGGTGCTGACCTTCCCGTTCTGGCTCACGGTCGACTATCTCGGCCAGCCCGATAACGGCGTCATCCTCGCGAGCTATGTCGGCTCGTTCCTGATGGCCGGGGGGTTCCTGGCGATCGGCGCCGCGGTCTCGGCCGTGACCAAGAGCCAGGTCATCGCCTTCGTGATCGCCGCTGCGATCTCCTTCCTGTTCATCGCGACCGGCACCCAGATCGTGCTCGGCCCGATCGTCGAGTGGCTGCCCGGACGGGTGATCGAGGCGATCTCGTCCCTGAGCTTCCTCACGCATTTCGCCTCGATCCAGCGCGGCGTGCTGGACCTCAGCGACGTCGTCTACTTCCTGTCGGTGATGGTGCTGTTCCTGTTCGCCAATACCGTCCTCATCGAGCTGAAGAAGGCGGACTGAGATGCGCCGTACCACCGCTTCGCTCGCCGCGCTCGGCCTCGCTCTCGCGGTCGTCCTCTTCTTCTCGGTCAACTCGCTCAGCGACCGCTTCCTCCGCGGCTCGCGCGCCGACCTCACCGACCAGCAGCTTTACACCGTCTCGGACGGCACGAAGGCGGTGCTGTCGAAGATCGACGAGCCGATCACGCTCAAGTACTTCTACTCGAGCCGCCTCGGCGAGCTCGTCCCCGGCTACGGCGTCTATGCCCAGCGCGTGCGCGAGCTGCTGCTGCAATACGCCGATCTGGCGAGGGGCAAGATCAAGCTCGATATCTACGACCCGCAGCCGTTCTCGGACACCGAGGACCAGGCGACGGCGCTGGGGCTGCAGGGCGTCTCGGCCGAGGAGGGCGGCGAGCCGGTCTATTTCGGGCTGGCCGGCAGCAACTCGACCGACGACAGCGAGACGATCCCGTTCTTCAGCCAGGATCGCGAGAAGTTCCTCGAATACGACATCACGAAGCTGGTCCAGTCGCTCGCCTTCCCGAAGAAGAAGGTGGTCGGGATGATCTCGAGCATCCCGGTCGACGCCGACCCGATGGCGCGGATGCAAGGCCGCCAGAGCGAACCCCAGACCGTCATCACCCAGCTGCGCCAGGATTACGAGGTGCGGGACCTGTCGCAAAACGTCGAGCACGTTCCCGACGACGTCGACGTGCTGATGATCGTTCAGCCGATCAAGCTGCCGCCCAAGACCGAATACGCGATCGACCAGTTCGTCCTGAACGGCGGCCACGCCCTGGTCTTCGTCGATCCGAATTCGGAGTTCGCCCGCGCCCACCCCTCGGCCTTCATGCCGCAGCAGGGCCCGAGCGCCGCACAGTTCGACACGCTGCTCAAGGCCTGGGGCGTCGAGCTGGTGAAGGACAAGATCGTCGGCGACCGCAGTGCCGCCCGCACCGTCAACGCCGGCGCCAACGGCCGCTCCGAGCCGGCCGACTATCTCGGCTGGCTCAACCTCAAGCAGGACGACATCAACGCGAGCGACCCGGTGACCGGCCGGCTCGGGCAGATGAATCTCGCCACGGCGGGCGTGCTGCAGCCGCTGAAGGACGCCAAGACCAAGTTCGACTGGCTGCTGCGCAGCTCGGCCAATTCCGAGCTGATCGACGTCTCGAAGGTGCAGGGCCGGCCCGACGTCATCGGCCTGCTGACGGATTTCAAGGCGACCGGCGACCGCTACACCATGGCCGCCCGCATCACCGGACCGGCCGAGACCGCCTTCCCCGACGGCCCGCCGAAGGACGACAAGCCGGACGCCAAGCCGGGCGCCAAGGTCGCGCCGCCCGAGGCGCAGATCAAGACAGCGAAGCAGCCGATCGACGTCATCCTCGTCGCCGACACCGACATGCTCGACGACCGGTTCTGGGTGCGCGTCCAGGAGTTCGCCGGCCGCCAGGAGGCGCTGCCGACGGCCAATAACGGCGACTTCGTCCAGAACGCCGTCGACAATCTGATCGGCACCGGCGACCTTATCGGGCTGCGCTCGCGCGGCAGCGCTGCCCGGCCGTTCCTCCTGGTCGACGACATGCAGCGCGAGGCGCAGAGCCGGTACCAGGCGCATGCGCGTGAGCTGCAGGATAAACTGCGCGACACCCAGGCGAAGCTCGCCGACGTCAAGGGCGAGCCCGACGCCGACGGCAATATCAGCCTCACCCCCGACCAGCAGAAGGCGGTTGATCAATTCCGGGTGCAGATCATCCAAACGCGGCAGGAGCTGCGGCAGGTGAAGCTGGCGCTCCGCCAAAACATCGATTTCCTCAAGCTCCGCCTGGCCGCGCTCGATATCGGCCTCGTCCCGGCGTTGCTCGCCATCGTCGCGGTCGTCGTCGGCATCGTCCGCCAGCGCCGGCGGCGCATCCGTTCGCCCTCCGGCTGATCCGACAACTGCACGAATTCCCGCAGGAACCATAGTCCATGCGTCGCTCAACCCTCATCGCCCTCGCTGTCGTGACCGTCCCGGCGGCGGTGGCCGCTGTGCTGCTCCCGCCCTCCGGCGGCGGCTCGGTCAAGACCGAGGCGGGCGACTCCGTCTTCCCCGATGTCGACAAGTGGATCGGGGCGGCGACCAAGCTGACCGTGACCGGGCCGACCGGCGCCGTCGTCGTGGAGCGCAAGGCGGCCAACGACAAGGCCCCGATTTCCGAAGGCTGGGTGTTGGCGGACAAGGGCTACCCGGTCCTGGAAGCGACGATCAAGGACATCCTCAACGGGCTCGTCGCAATGAAGAAGGTCGAGCCCAAGACCGACCGGCCGAAGCTCTACGCGCGGCTCGATCTCGATGCGCCGGGCAAGGATTCGCAGTCGCACGAGGTGGAACTCGCCAAGGGGGACGGCGCCGACATCCTGAAGCTCGTCATCGGCAAGCGGAAATACGATCCGCTTGGACAGGGCAACGACGGCATCTACATCCGCAAGACCGACGATCCGCGGACCTGGCTGGCGAAGCCGGCGATCTCGGTCCCGACCGATGCGCTGGGCTGGCTCGACCGCAAGATCGTCGACGTCGATGCCGACACGATCAAGGAGATCGACCTGACCCCGGCCGGCGGCAAGCCCCTGGTGGTCACGCGCGACAAGAAGGAAGACAAGCTTGCGATCAAGGATCTGCCGAAGGATGCGAAGCTGAAGGAAGCGGAGGATCCGGCGGAGAACATCGCCGAGGCCTTCCGTTATCTCGATCTCGACGACGTCAAGCCGGTGGCGCAGCTCTCCGGCCCCGTGACCGCGACCGCCCATTTCGAGACCTTCAATGGGCTGGTCGGCGACATCTCCATCACGGCCAAAGACGGCAGCTGGGTGACGGTAACCGCCAAGGGCACCGGCGACGGCACCAAGGCGGCGGACGAGATCACCAAGCGGACCACGGGCTGGGCCTACCGCATCCCCGATGCCCGCGCGACCACGCTGGAGACCAAGCTCGCCGACCTCCTCGCTCCTCCGGAAAAGAAGGACGACAAGAAGGCCGAGGCCGCGAAGGGCAAGGCCTCCGAGAAGCCGGCGGACTGAGGCCGGTTGCCGCCACTGCTTGCGAAGGCGGCACGTTCGGCGGACAGTGCCCCGAACGACCGGAGCATGGAGTCATGAGGGACGGCGACGTCTCAGGGTCCGGCGGCCCGATCCGCCTGCTGGCGGCCGCGGCCGTTCTCATCCTTTCAGGCTGCGCCGACCCCGCCGCCCACTGGCACAAGCCGGGCGTCGCCGATGCCCAGCGCGACAAGGATTATCGCGACTGCCACGACCTCGCCCGCGATTCGACGCAGGCCGGCGTGGACCAGGATCTTTCCGCCAGCCGCGCCTCGACCAGCCACGGCCCGGCCGGGCCGGACGAGATGCCCGGCGACGTCAACACGAGCGCCACGCGCGCCTCCAGCGCCGCGCTGATCGCCTGCATGACCGACCGGGGCTATCGCGGCGAATAGGGATGGACGAGCCCGCCTGTCCCGACTGCCTGAAGCCGCCGGCGCTCTGCGTCTGCGCGGGGATCGAGCGGATCGGGAACCGGCATTTCCTGTTGATCCTCCAGCATCCCCAGGAGCAGGACCACGCGCTCGGCACGGCGCGGCTGGCGCTTCGCCACGTCGCGCGCGGCCGGCTCGCGGTCGGCCTCAGTTGGCCGAACCTCGCGAAGGCGGCGGGGCAGCCGGCCGATCCGAAGCGCTGGGCGGCGCTCTACCTGGGCTCCGCGCATCCGCCGTCGGGTCATCCGCTTGCAGTCGTCGATCGCCATGGCGCGCCGATCGCCGCCGAGAATGCCATCCTCGCGTCGCTCGACGGCATCGTGCTGCTCGACGGCTCCTGGAGCCAGGCCAAGGCGCTGTGGTGGCGCAACCCGTGGCTGCTCAAGCTGCACCGGATCGTGCTCGATATCGGCCGCGCTTCGCGGTACGGGCGCGTCCGCAAGGAGCCGCGGCGCGAGACGCTGTCGACCCTCGAAGCGGCCGCCTTCGTGCTGGCACGGCTGGAGGGCCGACCGGAGATCGAGGCCACGATGAACGCCAGTTTCGAGGCGCTGCTGCGCCGCTATCGCGAGGGCCGCGCCGCCTCTACGGGCCAGGCACTTGCGCGGGCTGCCGCGTCGGGCGAAAGTCAGGATATCGGTGAAACCTCAACGAACCACGGGAGCGGGTGATGAGCGCTGAATACGGCCTGTTGATCAACGGAAAGCTGGTGAAGGGCGCGGCGACGCTCGACGTCATCAACCCGGCCACCGAGGAGGTGCTCGTCGCCGCCCCGCGTGCCGACGAGGCGCAGCTGAACGAGGCGGTCAAGGCCGCCAAGGCCGCCTTCCCCTCATGGTCGGCAACGCCGATCGTCGAGCGAGCCGCCTGCGTCAATGCGCTCGCCGACGCGCTTTCGGAGCAGCAGCCCGATTTCGCCCGGCTCCTCACCCAGGAGCAGGGCAAGCCCCTGCCGGACGCGATGGGCGAGCTGTTCGGCGCCATCGCGATGCTGCGCTACTACGCGACGCTCGACCTGCCGCTCAAGGTGCTGAAGGAGGACGATACGCAGAAGATCGTGCAGCAGCACTCGCCGCTCGGCGTCGTCGCGGCGATCACGCCGTGGAACTTCCCCATGATCCTTTTGATGCTGAAGGTAGCGCCGGCGCTGATGGCGGGCTGCACGGTCGTCGCGAAGCCGGCGCCGACCACGCCCCTGACCACGCTCAAATTCGGCGAGATCTGCGCCAGGGTCCTGCCGCCCGGCGTCGTGAACGTGATCGTCGACCAGAACGACCTCGGCGGCGCGCTTACCGGCCACCCGGACGTCGCCAAGGTCGCCTTCACCGGCTCGACCGCGACCGGCAAGAAGGTCATGGCCTCGGTGGCCAGCACGCTGAAACGGCTGACCCTCGAGCTGGGCGGCAACGACGCCGCGATCGTGCTCGACGACGTCGATCCCAAGGAGGTGGCGCCCAAGCTCTTCGCCGGCGCCACGATGAACTCGGGCCAGGTCTGCCTCGCGATCAAGCGGCTCTATGTCCATGAATCGCAGTACGATGCGATCTGCGACGAGCTCGGCAAACTCGCCCGCGAGGCGATCGTCGATGACGGGCTGAAGCAGGGCACCCAGATGGGCCCGATCCAGAACAAGGCCCAGTTCGAGAAGGTGAAGGGCTTCATCGAGGACGCGAAGGCCCACGGCAAGATCGTCGCCGGCGGCGAAATCGCGGACCGCAAGGGCTACTTCATCCCGCCCACCATCGTCCGCGACATCCCCGACGATGCCCGCCTCGTGCGCGAGGAGCAGTTCGGCCCGGTGCTGCCGGTCCTGCGCTACAGCAACGTCGACGACGCCATCGCCCGCGCCAACGACACCGATTACGGGCTCGGCGGCACGGTCTGGGCGACCGACCTCGACCGCGCCTTCGAGGTGGCGAAGCGGATCGAGTCCGGCACGGTGTGGATCAACAAGCATCTCGACCTGCCGCCCGACATCCCCTTTACCGGCTCGAAGCAGTCCGGCATGGGCGCCGAGATGGGCGAGGAAGGCCTGCTGGAATTCACCCAGGCCAAGGTGATCAACATGGCGAAGGCGCCGATCGCGGCGTGAGCCGCGCGCCATGGGCGCTGAACAAATCGGGGCGGCGTGACCCCCACCTAACCCTCCCCCGCTTGCGGCACGGCTGTCCGGGGAAAGTATTGCCGCCACGAGAACGAGTCTCGGGCGAGGCTTGTGCGTCTTTTGATGTCGTCATGCGCGGGCGTGACCCGCGTATCCACGTCGTTCCGTGTCGCGGAGCCA
>DATGFU010000649.1:0-4894 GCA_035308865.1 Allostellaceae bacterium
CGGGTAGTCGCCGAGGCGCAACGGACGGACCCAGGCCAGCGCCTGGCCCTCATGGGCCGTCACCGTGCCGGACCAGCGCCTACAGACATAGAGCGGCATCAGCAGGTGGAAGGTCTCGTAGGCATGGCTGGCGAAGGTGAGGGGAGCGAGGCAGCTCGCGGTCACGTCGATGCCGAGTTCTTCGGCCAGCTCGCGAATCAGCGCCTGCTCCGGCGTCTCCCCCGGCTCGACCTTGCCGCCCGGGAATTCCCAGAGCCCGGCCATCGACTTTCCCTCGGGCCGCTGCGCCAGTAGGACCCGGCCGTCGGCATCGACCAGCGCGACGGCAGCGACCAGCACGACGCTCCGGTCAGGAGCGGTAGCTGCCATTGATGTCGATGTAGCGATGGGTGAGATCGCAGGTCCATATGGTGGCGGCGCCGCTGCCGAGCCCGATGCCGATTTCGATCAAGATCTCGCGCCCCGCCATGTGACGCGCGACCGGCGTCTCGTCGTAGCCGGGCACCAACCCGCCCTCCGCCGCGATGACGACCCCGCCGATCGCGACGGACAGGCGATCCCGATCGACGGTCTCACCAGAGCGGCCCACGGCCGCGACGATGCGACCCCAATTGGCGTCGCCGGCGGCGATCGCCGTCTTGACCAAAGGCGAATTGCCGACGGTCAATCCAATCCGCCGCGCCGCCGTCCGCGAGCGCGCGCCCGCGACCCTGATCTCGACCAGCTTCTCCGCCCCTTCGCCGTCGCGCACCACCTGCTTGGCGAGATCGAGCAGGAGCTCGTCGAGCGCCCTGCGGAAGCCGGCGAGGCGGCGATCGATGGGCGAGGTGATCGCCACATGCCGGGCCTTGCCCGTCGCGGCCAGGAGCACGGTATCGCTGGTCGAGGTATCGCCGTCGACCGTCGTGCAGTTGAACGACCGGTCGACCCCCGCGGCGAGCAGGCGCTGGAGGACCGGGGCGGGGAGGGCGGCATCGGTGAAGACATACGCGAGCATCGTCGCCATGTCGGGCGCGATCATGCCGCTGCCCTTGCAGAATCCGTTGATGGTGACCGTGGTGCCGGCGATATCGGCCCGCCGCATCGCCGTCTTGCGGAACGTGTCGGTGGTCATGATCGCGCCGGCGGCATCGGTCCAGCCGTCGGCGCGCGCCGCCGCGACCGCGCCCGGCAGCCCGGCGACGATCTTCTCGGCCGGCAGGACCTCTCCGATCACGCCCGTGGAGGAGAGGTAGACCTCCTCGGGCTCGCACCCGACGGCCTTCGCCGCTGCGGCGGCGGTGGCTTCGACCGCTCGCCGGCCAGCCTTGCCGGTGAAGACGTTGGCGTTGCCGGCATTGACCACGATGGCACGCGCCTTGCCGCGGGGCAGGATTTCGCGGCACCACAGGACCGGCGCGCCCGGCGCCTTGGACCGCGTGAACACGCCGGCGATCGTCGTGCCCGGATCGAGCACCGCGACCATGACGTCGGCCCGGCCGGGGTAGCGCACGCCGCAGGCTGCAGCGGCGAGCCGGACGCCGGCGATCGGCGGCAGCTCCGCCGGCTTAGCCGGCGCCAGCGGCGAGACCTGCGGCGCGGCCACTGCCCGCCCTCCGTTACGGCGAGGGCTCGAGCGGCGGCGGCTCGGCCGGCGGAGCGCTCAGCGGCGAGCCGTCCTCATTGAACTCCTCGACCTTGGCCTTCTTCTTGAGATCGGCAATCTTGGCCAGCACGATCTCCTTGGCGACCTTGTCGTGCAGATCCTCCTTGATCTCATCGAAGCTGACCGGCCGACGATCCTCGACCTTGATCACGTGGTAGCCGAACTTGCTCTTGACCGGAGTCTTGGAGTAGGTGCCCGGGGTCATGGCGAAGGCCGCGTCCGAGAACTCCTTCACCATCTTGTCGCGGGTGAAGTAGCCGAGATCGCCGCCGCTCTCGTTCTTGTCCTGGCTCTTTTCGTCGGCGATCTTCGCGAAATCGCCGCCGGCGTCGAGCTGGGCGATCACGGCCTTGGCCTCGTCCTCCGTCTTGAGGAGAATGTGGCGGGCATGGACCTCCTCCTCGACGCCGCCGGCGGATTTCTTGTCCTCCTCGTACTTCGCCTTGAGCGCGGCGTCGCTCGTGCCCTTCTCGACCGCCCGGCGCAGGTATTCCTGGAACAGGACGCGGCTCTCCAGCAGCGCCATCGTCTTCTTGACGTCCGGATCGGCATCGAGCTTGTCGGTGCGGGCGGCCTGTTCGACCAGGGATTGGGCGACGAGCTGATCGAGCAGCCGCCGGTAGTCCACCCGCTGGGCCTGCGGCCCCAGCTCCTGGCGCAGCGTCGCGAGATCCGAGGCGTGGAACTGCTTCCCGTTCACCACGGCGATGACCGGATCCTTGGCCGGCGCCGCGGGGGCCGCGGCGGCCGGCGGCGCGGCTGGTTTCGCTGGAGAATCGGCCGCCATCGCCGCGACCGGCGCAGCGAGCGCCAGGGCGAGAAGAAGGGGCCGCAGCGTGCGTGAAGGCGACGGCAGGAACATGGTCGATCCTTGGCAGGGAAGGGGGGCGCGCCGACCCTTCGGCGCCTCGCGACGGAGTCGCCCGGGCGACTGCGCGGCAGGGTTAAAGCACAGACCCGTTCGCGGTCACAAGCCTGCCGTGGCAGCACGTTCTTAGGCTGGCGACGGCACCAGCAGAATGGGTGCCACCGACGGAACGCCCGCCTGGTTGATCGCGAAGAGCATGTAGTAGCCGGGCAGCAGCAGGTTTGCGTTCGCGGGAAGCGTGATGGTCAGGCCGGTGCCGCTTTGGGTAAAGGCCAGGTCGAGAAACCGCTGATCGGTATTCTGCGAATGCGTCACGGAACCGGTCCGCACGAGGGTCATGCGGGCGATCTGATCGGCGGCGCCCACGGTCGCCTTGAAGCTCTGGCCGATCCCGACCGTCGTCTTGGCGGTCGTCAAGGAAGGCCGGGCGGCGACGTTGCCGGACCCGTCTTTCGCGTATAGATAAGGCGGGTAATAGATCTCGGCGTTGAGGTTGGTGACCGGACCGGGCGAGCCGCCGCCGCCGGTCAGGACCGTTCCGTCGGGCAGAAGAAGCGCGATCGAATGGTAGAGCCGCGGCTTCGCTGCCGCGGCGCCGGTCGTCCAGGTGCCGGTCGCGGGGTTCCAGAGGGTTGTCTGGTAGGTAACTCCGGTAAGGGTGTCGCTGACCGTCGAGCCGCCGGTGAGGGCGACGCTGCCGTCCGCCAGCACCGTGGCGTTGCTCCAATACCGAAGCTGGGACAACGCCGCGGAAGCGGAGATGACCGGCGTGGCGCCCGTCATGTCGACGACTGAGGTTCTCAGGCCGCGGACCGACAGCACCTTGCCGGCCTGGAACATGACGGAGGGAAAGGTGTAGCTGCCACCCGGCAAGGTCTGCGGCAACTGGGTGACGCTGCCGGTGCCGGCAATGGTCACCTTGAAGATCAGTCCTGCGGGGCTGAGGACGTAGGTGTTCCCGTCCGGCATCAGGTAGCCGCGGGGATAGAACCACTGGACCGCGGCGTTCGAGCCATAGGCCGCGACGCTGCTGGCGCCGTTGAGGGCCTGCCATCCGGTGACGGGGTCATAGAGCTCGGGCGTCGGGGCATAGAGGGTCGGCGACTGGCGCCCGCCCAGCACCAGCATCTTCCCGGAAGGCTGAGCGATGACCGATGCGTACCAGCGGGCGTAGTGCATCGCCGGACCTTGGCTGACGGTGTCCGTGGCCGGGTCGAAGATCGTCGTGTGGTTGTTGGAGAAATTGCGGACGTTGCTGACGGTGAGGTCGCCGCCGGTGATGAAGGCCTCGTCGGTCGACCAGATCATCGACTGGCCGCTGCAGAAGATGTCGGTCTGCGTCGTATTGGGGAGCACCGTGTGCGAGCCGGCGCTCGTGCCGAGCGGCGGGTCCCACACGTCGTACATGAATTGCGCCCCCTGGACGCCGCTCTCGTCCGTGCCATAGCTCATGACGCGGCCATCGGGCAGCAGGATCGCGTGAATCGGGTTTATCGGCCAATGGACGGCCGCGCCGAACATCCCGCCGGTGCCGGCATTCGCGTCGCCGACGGGCGGCGTCGCTGCCTTGGTGCCAACCAGACTGGCGGCCTCATGCACCAACGCCCCGAGGGAAGCAGGCCGAACTCCAACGCCGTACCCGTAATCGACAGGCGCCGGCCGGCTGCGGTCGCCGTTGAC
Organism: Allostellaceae bacterium; assembly: GCA_035308865.1. GTDB lineage: Bacteria > Pseudomonadota > Alphaproteobacteria > ATCC43930 > CGMCC-115725 > DATGFU01. The sequence continues at coordinate 4,194 of DATGFU010000649.1, forward strand.
GGCGGCGAGCGCATCCTCGTTCAGCCGCTGCGCATCGCCTACCGGGCTCGCAAATGCCGCGGCCCCAAGCGCGATTCCCAGCCCGGCGGCCGCTGCCGCGGCTGCCCATCCGCACTGCGCCATCACGCGAAACCTCTCTCCCCAATAGAGAAGGTCCACTATCGGCCCATTCTACCTAACGGAGGGTAAGCGCAATCGGTCGCGAAGTCCACGCACGGACGATGATTCTTCTACGACTATTTGGCGAACCCAACCTTGCCGGCGGTAACATAGTAAAAGCCTTCGTGACGCAGGTATCCTCCGCGCCGCGCCGCCGGCGTCGCGACGCCGACGAGCTCACCGCCAGCCACTATTGTTGGTATCGACCTGCGGAAACGAGGAAGACGAAAGAGGGCTGTCGCTGTTCGGCACCGAGCCGCAACGGCAGCGTTCCGGCGGCGGGGCTTTTGCCGCATCGCCGCGGCGGCCGGCCGCTGTGACCTGCGCCGACCGTCCAACAAACTCCGAGCTGCGCTACTTCGCGACCAGCACGCCCTGGGCCGTATCCTGGTGGAAATCGCCGAAGAACCGGTACTCCCCGGCCTGGAGCGGTCCGAGCGGCACGGTGATCTCCTGACCCGCGGCGACGATCTTCTCGCGGTGGAGGTCGCTGCTCTCGAACTCCTCGGCCGTGCCGTCCTCGTTGCGGACCACGAGCGAGA
>DATGFU010000650.1:0-10761 GCA_035308865.1 Allostellaceae bacterium
CGGGCTCGAACGGCACCTCGGCCTCAAGGTTTCCGTCTGCGTGCGGACGGCACCGGAATGGCGGGCGGCAATCGCCGCCAATCCGTTCCCCGACGCGGCGCGTGACGATCCGGGCCGCTTGCTGGTCATGGCGCTGAAGGCCGCGCCGGACCCCGGCGCCGAGGCCGCGCTGCGCGCGCGCATTCCTGGTCGGGAACAGGCCGCGATCGTCGGGTGCCACGCCTATCTTGTCTATCCCGACGGGGTTGGCCCATCGCGCCTGACGCCGACGATCATCGAACGCGCCCTGGGCACGCAGGGGACGGCCCGCAACTGGAACACGTGCCGCAAGCTCGGTGCCATGCTGGACGAGGTTACGCCGCCGGCTTGACCGCCTTCATGTGGCCGGGACGCAGCTCGCCGAGCTCCAGCACCACCACCAGCTGCCGCCAGTTCTCGACGAAATGCCGAGTCTTGTCGGCGCCCAGCCGCTCCACCATCACCGGGAAGAGCGCACCTTGCAACTGCGCCAGTTCCTGGCGGGCGAGGCCGAGGTACCAATCGTGGCGGTCGCGGACCTCGACCTCGCGGAACCCGACGGCGCGCAGCGCCTCGGCGCTCTCGCCGAGCGACGCCATGTTGTAGGTGATGCCTTCCAACCGGAAGAACTCCAGCATCGCGGCCGAGTAGGGGAGGTCGCCGCCGCGCAGCCAGTCGCTGGCGATGAACCGGCCGCCCGGCCGCAGCACCCGGCACGCCTCCGCGAAGACCGCCTTCTTGTCCGGGATCTGGACGACCGCGTCCTTCGAGAACACGACGTCGAACGACCCGTCGGGGAAGGGCAGCGGCCCCGGCGTCACGCATCGGAAGTGGACCCGCCCGGCGAGCCCGGCCGCCGCAATCCTGTCCGTCGCCTCGGCGACGAGATCGGGCTCGATATCGATCCCTACCACGCTGCCCGCCCGGTATGTCTCGGCAAGCAGCCGGTCGACCGCGCCCAGGCCGGACCCGATATCGAGCACCTCGGCCCCGGCGATGTCGCTGCCCTCGAGCAGCCGCGCCACCTCGTCCGCTCCCCCCGGCGACAGGAACCCGTCGCCCCAGACCAGCTGCAGGAACGCCCGCATCGGCTCGTCATACTCCCCGGGCTCGCCGGGCCGGTCGATCTTGACGGTCATGGGAGGCCCTCTCCCGCTTGCGGGGGAGGGTTGGGTGGGGGTCCCTCCGCGGCACGGTGCTGACGGGCTGTGAGCGGTGGAGCTGCGGCACGACCCCCACCCCGGCCCTCCCCCGCAGGCGGGAGAGGGAGGTAGGGAGATCCCATCTGCGTCATCTGCGGATAACAACCTACAGCCGGGCCCGCACCCAGTTCTGGAAGCGGTGGACGTGGATTTCCTCGGGCATCAGCACGCCTTCCTGGTGGCGGATCGAGCGGAGGCCGCGGTGGTTGAGCTCGCAGACGGCGGCGTCCTCGTCGAGGAAGTCGATCGAGAACTGGACCGTGTTGCGGAGGTCGAATCCCGGATCGGCCAGCGCCGCTTCGGGGAAGAGCCACTCGGCATAGACCTCGGTCGCCTCGGGCCCGAGCGGGCGGATCCGCACGGAGCGGACATAGTCGACATGGGCCGCAAGGTACTGCGCCGGCAGGATCGTGATGTAGGCGTAGCCGGCCGCACGGTCCGCCGCGGAGAGGCCGGGGAACTCGTGCCCGCTGCTCCTGCCGTCCAGCGACCATGTGGCTGCTCCCTCGCGCAGCCCGCCCTTGAACGTCGGATCGGACCGGTCGGCATAGTCCTGCCAGTTGGGATCCTCCTGCTCGGCGAGGATGCCGCGGCTGTAGATCGGCACCATCCGCGACAGGCCGGGATGCACGCCGGGGCAGTGCAGGCACTCGCTGTAATTGTCCCAGAAGATCTTCCAGTTGCACTTGACGGTCCAGAGATGGGTGGCGCCCACCTTGAGCTCCGCGAGCGGCCAGCGCTCCAGGCAGTCGAGGTCCTCGTCGAAGAACGGCCGGAACGGCGGCGGCTCGACCGCCAGGCTCACATAGACGAAGCCGCCCCATTGCCGGATCTCGACAATATGGAGCGGATAGTCATCGAGCTTGACAGGCACCGGCCGGCCGGCGGTCGGGATGCCGACCAGCCGACCCTGAAGATTATAGGTCCAGGCGTGATAGGGGCAGGTGATCCGCCGCGTGCGCAGCGTGCCCTCGGACTCGGCGCACAGCGCCGCGCCGCGATGCCGGCAGGTGTTGTGGAACGCGCGCAGTTGGCCCGCCTCGTCGCGCAGCAGCAGCACCTGCTGCGTGCCGATGTCGAAGACGCGGTAATCCAGCGGCCCGGCGAGGGTATCGGCGCGGCAGAGATAGACCCAGTCGCGGTACCAGATGCGTTCGAGCTCGTGCTGATGATGCGCCGGGTCGAGATAGGCCCGGCTGGGCAGCGTCTTTTCGATGGTGCGGAGGCCGGTCCACCCGGCCGAGGCGACGTCTTGCGCGTCCCGGTTGTCCATGCGTCACTCCCTGAAGGCAGTCCCGGACTAGTCGTCTCCCGGGTGGGGTGTCGCGGTCAAGGGGCGCGGCGTGATCCGGTAAATGGATAGGCGAGCTGGCCGATCAGCCCGGCCGGCACGGTCTCGTTATGGAGCCCGAAGCGCCGCGGCACGCGGTCCCGCGGCATGTGGCAGGTGCCGAAGATCACGTCGATGACGGGAAACAATCCGGCAAAGTTGCGGTCGAGACCCTCTTCCTCCGAGGTGTGATGCCAGCGGTGGAAGCGTGGGCTCACGACGACGAGGCGCAGCGGCCCGAGATCCCAATCGAGATCGGCATGGATGAAGATCGCCCAGAAGGTGAGGAGCGGCGTCACCGAGGCCAGCACGTCGAGCTGGAATCCGAGGAAGAGCAGCGGGAGGATGGTCAGCGCCCGGTTCAGCATGTCGTTCACCGGATGAAGCCGGGTCGCCGCCAGCCAGTCGAGTGTCTGCGCACTGTGGTGGATGGCATGGAACCGCCAGAGCGGCCGGCGGTGGAACAGGCGATGCACCCAGTAGCCGACGAGATCGGCAAGCAGCAGCGCCTCTATTCCCTGCAGCCAGCGCGGCTGAAGCGCGATCGGCGACCGCGCCTGCAGCGCCTGAGCAAATCCGCGGAAATCGTGCGGATGCCCGCCGAGCGCGGCAGCGATCCCGAGGATTAGTGTCAAGCCTCCAAGCGCCAGCGGATTGCTGACCAGCGGGTAAAGAGCCAGTAGGCGAAGTCGCACGCGCGCTCGCGGCGCCAGATCCCCGGTCCCTTGATGGCGCCGAAACGCCCTTCGATCGCGCAGAAGACGAGGGCGAGGACGGCGAATGCGACGAGAAGCCCGATGATCGACCGCGGGTGCATGCGATACTCCCGCTGCAGTATAGGCGCCGATCGGGCGACGGATCACTCGACGAAAAGGACGCGGTCATGGATCTGGGTCTCAAGGGCAGGCTCGCGCTGGTCACCGGCAGCACCGCCGGCATTGGGCACGCGATCGCCAACGTGCTCGCCGAGGAGGGCGCGCGGGTCATCGTCAACGGCCGGAAGCAGGAGGCGGTCGACCGGGCGGTCGGCGAGCTGCGTGCCGCGACCGGCGGCGACGTGGTGGGGTTCGCCGGCGACCTCACGACGGCGGAAGCCGCGGAAGCGCTTGCCAGCACCCATCCCGGCGTCGAGATCCTGGTGAACAATCTCGGCATCTTCGAGCCGAAGCCCTTCGAGGAGATTCCCGATGCGGACTGGCGGCGCTTCTTCGACGCCAACGTGCTGAGCGGCGTGCGCCTCGCCCGCCTTTATTTGCCCGCGATGCGGCGCGCCGATTGGGGGCGCATCATCTTCATCTCCAGCGAGAGCGCGGTGCAGATCCCGGCCGAGATGATCCATTACGGCATGACCAAGACGGCGCAACTTGCCGTCGCCCGCGGCCTCGCCGAGGCGACGGCGGGCACGGGAATCACCGTCAACTCCGTCCTGCCCGGCCCGACGCGGTCGCGTGGGGTCGACGACTTCGTCGACGCCCTGGCGACAAGCGAGGGGAAGACCTTTGCGCAATTCGAAGCCGAGTTCTTCGAGAAGGTGCGCCCGACCTCGCTGATCAAGCGCTTCGCCACGACCGAGGAGGTGGCGACGCTGGTCGCCTATGTCGCGAGCCCGCTCGCCTCGGCGACGACCGGCGCGGCGCTCCGCGTCGATGGCGGGGTGATCAAGAGCGCGTTCTAGGCGGCATACGGCGGAATGCGCTGCGCTTTTCCGCCCTACGTACCGGCCCGTAGGGCGGAAAAGCGCAGCGCATTCCGCCACGGCCTGATCAGAACGTCCCCGCGGCAATCTCCTCCTTCCGCCGCGCGACATACGCGGCGAGCGCTTCCTTGATCGCCGGATCCAGCGGCGGCTCCTCGTAGGTCTCCAGCAGCCGCTTCCAGATGCGGTTGGCGCGGCGCGTGGCGTCGACGGCGCCGTCCTCTTCCCAGGTCTCGAAATTGCGCCAGTCGGAGAGCATCGGCGCGTAGAACGCGGTCTCGAACCGCTTCAGCGTATGGCCGACGCCGAAGAAGTGTCCGCCGGGCCCGACCTCGGCCACCGCGGTCATGGCGGAGTCGATCCCGACGGTGTCGATCGGCTGCAGGAACTCCCGCATCAGCTGCAGCATCTCGGCATCGACGATCAGCTTCTCGAACGATGCGGTGAGCCCGCCTTCCAGCCAGCCGGCGCAGTGGTAGAGCAGGTTCACCCCGCCCATCACGGTGCCCCACAGCGACATCTGCGATTCGTAGGCGGCCTGCACATCGACGCAGTTCGACGCGTTCACGTTGCTCGACCGATAGGGGACGCGGTAGCGGCGGGCCAGCTGGCCGGTCGCCATCGCCGCCTTGGTGTATTCCGGTGTGCCGAAGGCCGGCGCGCCGCTGCGCATGTCGACATTGGAGGTGAACCCGCCATAGACGACCGGCGCGCCCGGACGGACCAGCTGGGCCAGGGCGATCATGAAGAGCGCCTCGGCGTTCTGCTGCGCCAGCGCGCCGGCCACGGTCACCGGGCTCATGGCACCCGAGAGGGTGAAGGGCGTCATGATCCCGGCCTGGCCGTGCCGCGCCAGCTCAATCAGCCCTTCCGACATCGGCCCGTCGAGTCGCAACGGCGAGTTGGAGTTGACGACGGTCATCACCGCGGGTGCGGCTTCGAGCTCGGCTGGCGAGAGGCCGAGCGCGATCGACGTCATCGCCAGCGCGTCGCGCACGCGATAGCCGCCCAGCCCCCAGCACAGAAAGCTCTTGTCGGTGAGCGTCAGGACCGCCTCGTAGAAATCGAGGTGGCGCGTATCGGGCGGCAGGTCGGTCGGCTCGATCGGGCAGCCGCCTTCCTGGTGGATGACGTTCAGCTGCTGGATCAGGCGAAGGTAATCGCACATATCGGCGAAATTGCCCGCGCGCCGGCCGCGGTCGATGTCGCTGGCGAAGGCCGGTCCGCCGACGGCGGAGAAGACGAGGTTGTCGCCGCCGATCTCCACCGATCTTGTCGGATTGCGGGCCGGCAGGGAGAAGCGCTCCGGCGCCTTGGCGACCAGTTCCTCGATCATCGCCGGATCGCAGCGGACGCGCCGCGTCGCCTCGTCCACCGCGGCGCCGCCGGCCGCGAAAAGGCGGCGGCCCTCGTCGTGCAGCACCTCCATCCCGACCTCGGCGAGAAGCCGCAGCGAGGCGTGGTGGATCGCCTCGACCTGATCGGCGCTGATCACTTCGACCGGGCGATAGGGATTGCGCAGACGCGCGAATTGCAGCTGGCGGACGCCGGGCGCCCGCTGGCCGCGGTCACGCCGCTGCGGCCGCGCGGTCATGTGCCGGGCAGGCCGAGCCGCTCGCCGACATAGCGGCGGATGTCGAGGCTCATATCCTCCATCGGCGCGTAATGGCCGTAGCGGTGGGGCCGCGAGGCGATGCCGCGCTGCACGCTTTCGCAGATCGCCCAGTCCTGGCGGTTGGTGATGTCCCAGAACTCGACGGCGTCCGAGGGATCGAAGCTGTTGCGCGCGATCTCCTCGGGCGCGAACAGGAAGAGGCAGTCGATGATCGTGCGGTCCGGCCCCTTGGGATGCAGGATGAAGGCGGCCGCATGGTCGCAGCTGAGGCTGAGGAACAGGTTCGGATAGACCAGCTCGCCCTTGTGGCGGGTCTTCTCATCCTCGTCGAGGCCGGGGAAGGGCGCCCGGTCGGTGGTGCCGGTCATGGTGAAGGTGTAGGCGCCGTCGCGGTGCGGGATGCCGCTGTCCCAGTCGAGCCCGGCGCCGCCGTTCTGGCGGAAGGCCGGCACGACGCTGCACAGCTCCGGATGGGCGCCGCCGCAGTGGTAGCATTCGTTGTAGTTCTCGGCGATCACCTTCCAGTTGGCGGCCACGTCGTAGCGGATCGTGTGGCCGGCGCGCAGCCGGTCGAGTGGATAACGGGCGATCCGGCGAGGGATGATCCCGAGCTGCGCGGCGAGGCTCGGTGCCCCTTCCGGCGTCAGGTTGACGAAGGCGAACCCCGCCCATGCATCGGCCCCGACCGGGTAGAGCGAATATTTGCTGCGGTCGATCCCGTCGGCACCGGAGAGATGGGGTGCTGCGACCAGCTCGCCGTCGAGGCTGTAGGTCCAGGAATGGTAGGCGCAGCGGATCCGCTTGCCGCCGACCACGCCGGCCGGCGCCACCTTGCCGGGCAGGTTTGTACCGCAGAGCTGCGCGCCGCGATGGCGGCAGACATTATAGAACGCGCGCAGCTGGCCGTCCTCGTTGCGCAGCACGACGATGCTTTCGCCGGCGACGTCGACGACGAGCGAATCGCCGGGCCCCGGCAGGTCGCTCTCGCGGCCGACGCACACCCATTCGCGGCTGAAGATGCGTTCCTTCTCCAGCGCGAAGATTTCTGCCGAGGTGTAGAACTCGGAGGGCAGCGTCCGCTCCGTCTCGCCCTCGCGCGGCGGCGTCTCCGGTTGGGTCATGCATTGCTCCTTTTGGGGGGCAAACCCCCTCCACCTGTCCTCCTCCCGCAAGGGGAGGAGGAACGCTGCGGCCCCGTCTTCCCCCTCCCCCTGCGGGAGGGGGTTAGGGGGAGGGGTCGCGCCGGCGGAAGTGGCCGATACCTCGAACATCACAGGAAATCGCGGCGGATTCGCTTGCGGTCCGCCTTCTCGTGCACGACCGTCCCGCCCTCGGACGCCGTGATTCGCCAGTCGAGTTCGAAAGTCTCGGCATCGCCCGTAAGCGTCAGCTGCGATTTCACCTCGACGGCGGCGTCGCCCGACACGAAGCCGATGAAGTACTCGCTGTCGAGCCGCGCCGAGAGCGGATCGTCCGGGCGGATGCGGAACACGTCGCGCGACCAGGAATCCGTGGTGATGTTGCGGTCGAGCAGCTCGATCCGGCCGTAATCGGTGACGGCCTCGATCGTCTGCAGCCCGGTCGCGGCGTCCTCCGTCATCTGCCGCGTATGCCGTCCCTCGCGCTCCGTCCGTGTCGGCAGGCGCGGCGCGATCTCGGCTCGGGCGAAGTCGGGAAGATCGGCATCCTCGGCCCGCGCCGGCCGGACCGGCAGGGTAAGCCGCGACCGGCCGGGCTCGACCGTCAATGTCGCGAGCGTCGGTTGCGGCCAGATGATCGGCCAGTGCTGGGTCGCCAGCGCCACGCGCAGCCGGGAGCCGGCAGCGACGCGCCGGCCGATGTCGTTGAGCTGGATCCGCGCGCGGAACGTCTCGCCCGGCACCACCTCGTCCAGATCCTCGTGGCCGTTGCGGTGCGCTAGGTTGAGCACGCCCCAGGTGATGAGCGTGCTCGTCCCGTCCGGCGCCACGTCGCACAGCCGCACCGCGACGTTGGCCCGCGGCACGTCGGACTTGGCGACCAGCTCAAGCACCGGCGCGCCCAGGATATCGATGTCTGCGGCGAGCGGCTCGGTGTCGAAGCAGAGCGCCAGCCCATCCTCCCGGCGCTGGTCGAGGGGCAGGTCGGGGCAGTCGCCGCCATAGCCGCCGAAACGCCCGCAATCGCGCCCCGCCGTGGCCGGCGAGCGGGAAGACAGCGCCGGGCCGGACTCGGCCGCCGTGCCGAGGCGCCGATCGTTGAGATAGAGCACGCGCTGCTCGATCGACGGCGACGGCCAGTTCGGCTCGGCAACCCAGCTTCCGGGATGCTCGACGAAGAACGGGCGTGGCGCGTCCGGCTCGTTGATCCAAGCGCGGAGCATCGGCTCGTCCATGATGCCGGTCTCCTCGCCCTTGAGCCAGTGCCGCCACCAGCGCAGCGCTTCCTGGAGGTAGCCGATCGCCGGCCCGGGATGCGCGTCGCAAGGATACTGGTGGCTCCACGGGCCGATCAGCCCCTTGCGCGGACCCTTGAGCCCGGCGAGGAGCCGCCCTGTGACGTTGGAATAGGTGTCGTCCCAGCCGCACACGGCGTAGACCGGGATGTCGATCGCGCCGAAATCCTCACAGACCGAGCCCTGTTTCCAGTACTCGTCACGCCGCTGATGAGCGAGCCAGCGCTCCGACCAGCAGGTGTTGGCGTCGAGCCGCTGCCGCCACATCTCGCGCCAGCGCGCGCCGACGATCTGCGGATCCGGCGCCTGCGCGTTCATCGCCAGGACGAAGGCCGACCACATCGGATCCTCGGTCAGGTAGCACCCGCCGAAGTAATGGACGTCGTCGGCATAGCGGTCGTCGGTCGAGCACAGGGTGATGATCGCCTTCAGCGCCGGCGGGCGCCGCGCCGCCACCTGGAGCGAATTGAACCCGCCCCAGGAAATGCCGGTCATGCCGACCGCGCCGTTGCACCATTCCTGCCGCGCCAGATAGGCGATGATCTCGCAGGCGTCCCACTGCTCGCGCGGCAGGTACTCGTCCTCGAGGATGCCGTCGGAATCGCCCGAGCCGCGCAGGTCGACCCGGCACACCGCGATGCCGTGCCCGGCCGTGTAGGGGTGCATGACCGCGTCGCGGAACACCGTGCCGTCGCGCCGCCGATAGGGGACCATCTCGACGACCACCGGCACCGGCCCGGCATCCTTGGGCAGCCATAGCGTCGCCGCGATCCGGGTGCCGTCGGCCAGCGGAATGAAATAGGGATCGCGGCACTCGACCTCGTAGGGGAAGGTCTCGACGATGCGGCTCATGGGGGCGTCTCCTTGCGGCGGCGCAGCTTGCGGAACTGGATCCGTTCGAGGATCGTGGGCGAGCTCGTGGGATAGGCGACGAATTCCTCGCGCTCCTCGTCGACGGGCCGCGCGAAGGTGACGATCCGCCAGGCCGCAAAGGCGGCGAACAGTGCCGACAGCACGATCGCATACCAGATGAGGCCGTTCGGGCCGGACCGGGTCAGCGCGACGGTGCCGGCGATCGGTCCGATCATCTTCCCAATCGCCCAGATCAGCAGCAGGCTCGAGGAGATCATGACGTATTCCGCCGGGTCGGCGCGGTCGTTCGCATGCGCCACGCCGATCGGATAGAAGGCCTCCGCGATGCCGACGAAGCTGGCGAAGAGCACGGCGATCGCGACGAAGGAATGCGCCGTCCCGCCGGCAATCATGGCCGCGCCGATGGCGGCCAGCACCAACCCCATGCCGAGCAGCATGTAGCGCCGGTCGAATCGGTCGGAGGCGAGCCCCAGCGGCCATTGCAGGACGACGCCCGCCTGCGAGGCGAGCATCAGCAACACGGTTTGCCGCGTGTCGAGCCCCAGCGCGTCGCCGTAAAGCGGGCCGATCGCCATGAAGGTGGCGGCGACGAGGCCGGTGAAGAGGCAGCTCGCGGCGCCCACCGGCGCGACCTGGAAGGCGCGCAGCACATCCAGCCGCGCCGTCTCGGGCAGCCGCGGCGCGGTCACGTCGATCGCCGCCACCGGGATCAGCGCCGCCACGTAGAATCCGGCGGCAACGATCACCAGGCGGCTGCCCTCGATGTCGAGCATCAGGCCGAGCGACTGGCCGCAGGCCCAGGCGATGGCGAGGAGCACCACGTAGCCGGTCAGCAGCCGGCCGCGCCACTCGGGGGCGGAGAGCTCGTTCAGCCAGCTCTCGGTCACGACGGCCAAGCCGGCGCCGCCGATGCCGGTGAGGAAGATCACCAGCATCGACAGTGCCATGTCCGGATGCCACTCGAAGGCCAGCACCGTCAGTGCCGCCACCGCGGCGAACGCGCTCGACGCGCGGACGTGGCCGACCGAGCGGATCAGGACCGGTGCCCCGAAGCAGCCGGCGATGAAGCCGCAGGAATAGCAGGTGAGGACGAACCCCACCTCGTTCGTGGTGAAGCCCAACGCCCGCAGGCGCAGCGGCAGCAGCGTCTGGAACAGCCCCGACCCCGCCGAGGCGACGGTGATGCTGGCCAGCGGCGGCAGCAGCGTCCAAGGCGAGCGCACCGTATCCGCGGCAACGACCATGCTCCAATCCGATCGGGTAGTTGAACGATTATTCAACAAGCAGGCTGAAAAGGCAACAGCCAACCTGTCATGGCACGACTATAGCGGATCGCGCTGGCGCGTCCCGACGAGCCCTCTCCCGCGTGCGGGGGAGGGTTGGGTGGGGGTGTCGAGACAGCCGCGATGCTGCCAACTCGGCAGCGTACATTTTGGAAATACCCCCACCCCGACCCTCCCCCGCAAGCGCACGGCTGTGCGGGGAAAGTATTGCCGCCACGAGAACGAGTCTCGGGCGAGGCTTGTGCGTCTTTTGATGTCGTCATGCGCGGGCTTGACCCGCGTATCCACGTCGTTCCGTGTCGCGGAGCCA
>DATGFU010000651.1:0-9307 GCA_035308865.1 Allostellaceae bacterium
GCCTCGATGACGACATTGCCGAGCGGCTCGTGGCGGGACGGACAGACGACGAGGTCGGCCGTCGCCATCAGCGCCGCCGAGTCGTCGCGCCAGCCGAGGAACCGCACGCGGTTCGCAACTCCGAGGACGGCGGCCAGACGGGTCAGCGAGGCCGCTTCCGGCCCTTCTCCGGCCAGCCACAGCCAGACCCCCGGCAGCTTCGCCAGGGCGCGCAGCAGCACGTCGAATCCTTTGTTGAGATGGAGCCGCCCAAGCGCCAGCAGCAGCGGGACGTCGTCCGGCGTTCGGAGGCTTGCCCGGTCCACCGGCTTTCCGCGCTCTGCGTCGACGAAATTCGGCAGGTAATGCGCGCGCTCAGCCGGCCATCCGCTGCGGACGAGATAGGCCACAATGTCCCTGGTATTGCCGATGAGGTGGTCCGAGCCGCCATAGTACTTCAGATCGTAGTAGCCGCCGAGCCGGGCAACGCGCACGAACTTTCCGCGCGGCACCGCCCGCGTCGCCCGATTCATCCAGGAGAGGACGATCCTCGGTTGGAATTCCTCCGCGAGGCGCGCCAATCGCGGACGGGTCCACATGTCGAACGGACCGCCGAAGGCCAGCTCGGTCACGGCCACCCCGCCCTCGCGCAGCCGAAACGCCCGCTCGGCGTCGCGGCGGATGGCGACATGCTGGACCTGACCGTCGCGCTGGAGCGCCAGCGCGAGGCGCGTGAAGAACGCCTCGGCGCCGCCGCGATGGGCGCCCGCCATCACCTGCAGCAGGCGCGTCACGGCAGCAACGCCTCCCAAAAGGCCGCGGCCTTGGGCCAGGAGAGGCCGCGCCGCGTGGCGAGGCAGGCCAAGTGCTGGCGCCGCCACAACGCATCGTCGGTCAGGAGCGCGACGGCACGGTCGGCGAAGCCCTGGGTATCGTCGTCCTCGACAACGAAGCCAGTCTCGCCGTCGGTGATTCGCTCGGCCAGGCAAGTCGAGCGCGCTACCACGCCGGGCACGCCCGCCGCCTGGGATTCCGCCGCGGCGAGGCAGAACGTCTCCCCAGGATCGCCGCCGTAGAGGAAGACTCGGGACTCCGCCAGCGCGTCCGCCAGCCCCGCCTTCGTACGTGGCGACTCCAGCACCACGCCCTGATCGGCAAGCGCCCGTGCCTTCGCCAGCACCTTCTCGGCCTCCGATCGCTTGGCCGCGCTGCCGCCGCCATAGGTGGCGAGGCTCGAATAGACATGAAGCTCGGCGCCGAGCACGCGCGGCCGGATCGCGTCCGCCCAGCGATCGAGCACCCAGTCGAGCCGGCGCAGCGGGTTCGAGGTGAAGACCGCTCGCGGCGGCGGCGGCGCGCGCTCGGGCAGCGTGCGGAAGCACTCGGTAATGCCGTAGGGGATGACCACCCGGCCGCCGGTCGGCACCCAGAACGGCAGCGTCGACGCATGGAACGGCCCCAGGAAGACCACGCTCGGCCGCCGCCGGAACAGCGGCCAGAGATAGCGCGGCTTTTCCACGTAGCCCGCCGGATTGTGCAGCCAGAACGCGGCCCGCCGTGCGCCGGGCACCCGGTCGATCAGGCGGTGGCCGCGATTGGCGACATAGAGGTCTGCGGTCTCCGGCAAGCCGTTCAGAATCGGTGCCCAGTCGACACCGTCGCGGGTGAACCGTTGCCTCCCGCCGGTATAGGCGAGGACGCGGTGCCCGCGTGCCGCCAGCCCCTGGGCAAGCCCGATGAAGGATGTCTCCGCCCCGCCGAGCGGGCCCGATTCGAGGCTGGTGCCGTCGAACGGCACGCCGTCATCGGCCATGACGATGACGGCGCCGCTCATTCCGTCTCCAGCCGCGCCTTGAGATAGGAGAGGATCGGGTAGAGCCCGGCGCAGAGCGCGATCAGGAACCCGTAGGGGCCTTCGCGATAGCCCTTGCGCCCGACGTAGCATTTCCAGAAGCGCGACGGGATCCGCCGCAGATTCTGGCCGTAGGAGCCGATCTGGCCCGCCTCACGCAGGTCCTGCGCGCGGAGCGAGCTGTAACGGTCGAGCCGGCGCAGCATGTCGGAGATGTTGCGGTCGACCAGATGGTCGATGCGGTTCTGCAGCGGCGGCCCCTTTCGGCCGGTGAATGTCAGGCGCGGATGGACGCGCTCCGGCCCCCATCTCTTGGCGCCCTTGCGGAAGAGGCCGGCATAGGCCGACTTGCCGAAGCTCGCCCCCCAGCCCCAGCGCACCAGCCGCTCGCCGATGTAGTTGTCGACCGGAATGTCGTGCCAGTCGGCGGTCGACTGCGCCGTCACCTGTGCGATCTCGGCCGCGAGCGCCGGCGTCACGCGTTCGTCCGCGTCGACCTCCAGGATCCAGGGACCCGCGCAGGCCTCGATGCCCCCATTGCGGCGATCGCCCTCGCGCTCCCAGGCGCCCTCGATCAGCCGCGTCCCGGCGTCGCGCGCAATCTCGGCCGAGCGGTCGGTGCAGCGGTCGAGCACGACGACGATCTCGGACGCGAAGGCGAGCCGGTCGAGGCAGTCGCGCAGCTGACGCTCCTCGTCATGGACGACGACCAGCGCGGAGAGGGTCATGGGCCGAAATAGCTGCAGACATCGCCGCTGCTGTCGCGGTGGACCGTCACCCGCACAAGCCCGGGGCAGGACGGCGCGATGCGCTGCCAGATCCAGCGCGACAGGTTCTCCATCGTCGCCGGCCCCAGCTCCGTGAGCTCGTCGAGGAAACGGTGGTCCAGCGCCTCGCGCGCGTCGTTCAGCGCCCGCTCGAACAGGCCGAGATCGATGACCATGCCGGTCCGCGGATCGGCCTCGCCGCGCACCACGGCCTCGGCGCGGTAGGAATGGCCGTGGATCCGCCGGCTCGGCCCGGCATCGACCGAGCGCTCCAGCGTGTGCGCGGCGTCGAAGCGGAACTGCTTGCTGAGTTCGAACATGTCAAACGCCAATTCCCTCTCCGCCCTCGGGGGCGGAGAGGGTCAGGGTGAGGTGGGGGAGGTCGTGGGTTCTCGAAGCCTTGCAGGAGAGACCTCCATGCCCCGATCCGTGGATCGTCCGCATTCGCGTGCCCGTCCGACCGCCGTCGGGATCCCTAGAGCGGTCGTCGCCCCACCTCACCCCGACCCTCTCCGCCCCCCGGGGCGGAGAGGGGGCGGCGGCGGTGTCGTGCATGCGGCACATCACGGAATCCCGATGAATTTGTGAGTCTGGAGGCTGAGCCGCCAGCGCGGATGGGCGAGGCAATAGGCGACGGCGGCCTCGGTGTTGCGGACGCGGTCGGGCCCGTCCATCGGCTGCAGCCAATACTCCGCGAAGTCGAGCCCGACGAGGTCCGCCGGATCGAGCCCGTCTTGCGGATAGACCAGCTTCAGCTCGTCGCCCGAGCGCTGGCGCAGGACCGTCCCGGCCTTGGGGCTGACGCAGATCCAGTCGAGTCCGGCCGGCGCATCGAGCGTGCCGTTGGTCTCGACCGCCGCCGTGAAGCCGCGGCCGTGGATTTCCGCCAGGAGCTCGCTATCGATCTGCAGCAGCGGCTCGCCGCCGGTGAAGACGACGAAGCGCCGTTCCCCTTCGCCCTGCCACGCCGCCGCGATGGCATCGGCCAGCGCCGCGGCATCGGCGAAGCGGCCGCCGCCCGGCCCGTCGGTGCCGACGAAGTCCGTGTCGCAGAAGCGGCACTCCGCCTCCGCGCGATCGGCCTCGCGGCCCGACCACAGATTGCAGCCGGCGAAACGGCAGAACACGGCGGCCCGGCCCGCCTGGCCGCCCTCGCCCTGCAGGGTCGCGAAGATCTCCTTCACCGCGTAGGTCATCGCCGCCTCACGCCGCGACGAGGCAGCGCCGGGCCAGCGCCGTTGCCGCGGCCTCGACGGCATCGACGGACAGCGTGTCCATCAGCGTGCCGGTGGTCCGGTGGTTGAAATCGGCCGCGCCGACCAGCTGGGCGTAGGGAATCGCGGTCTCGACCACGGCCGTATGCCCGCCCCACGGTGCGTACAGCGCAGGCGGGCTGGGGCCGAAGAGCCCGAGGGTCGGCACGCCCACCGCCGCCGCGATGTGCATGAGGCCGGTGTCGTTGCCGACGAACAGCGACGTCCGCCGCAGCGCCGCCGCGACGGTGAGCAGGTCACCCTCGCCGGTGAGGTCGATCAGCCGGTTCTGCGGCACCGCGCTCAGCACGGGCTCGGCGAGCGCACGTTCATGGGGTGCCGCGACGACCGCGATGCGTGCGCCGGCGAAAGCGGCGCCCGGCGCGGTCAGCCGGCGGACCAGCTCGACGAAGCACCATGACCGCCAGATCTTGCCCGGCCAGTTGGCGGTCGGCGCCACCGCAAGGACCGGGCCGCCGGCGGGAATCAGTCGCTGCGCCGCCTCGTCATGCGCCGGCAGCGTCCACAGCATCGGCGCCGGCGGCGGCGCAAGGCCGAAGAGCGTCGCCAGATGGGCGACGCGATGACGGTCGGACGGCCCCTTGCCGATGACCCGCCGGTCGCGCGCGACGAGCAGCCAGGCCAGGGCCGAGCCGCGGAGATCGACGACCATGTCCCAGCGCCGGAATGCGACCCGGCGGTAGAGATCGAGCCAATGCGCGCCGAAGCGTTGCTTCTCGACGACGATGAGCCGCTCGAGACCGGGCACGCCCCGGAAGAGCGGCGCCGCGACGGGACCGGCGGCAATCGTGAAGCGGGCGTGCGGATGCGTCTCGACGAGACGCCGCAGCACGCTCGTCGACAGCACGGCATCGCCGATCCTGGTCGCGGTGACGAACAGGATGGCGGGTTGATCTTTACCGACCCGAGACATTGTGCGGGCTTATACCGTCGCCTGAACCGGCTTGCCAAGCAACCCGGCCCGCGCCACCTAACAACGCTGCCGCTCGATTTGCGCGAAGGGACCCTTGATTGACCCGCCTACTTTCCGCTCCCGCCCGGCCGCCGCGCGGCCTGTTGCGCATCACCGGCGAGGACCGCGCGACCTTTCTTCAGGGCCTGGTCTCGAACGACGTGCTGGCGGTCGGCGAGCGGCACGGCATCTGGGCCGCGCTGCTGACGCCGCAGGGCAAGTACCTCCACGATTTCTTCGTCGTCGGCCAGGGCGAGGCGCTGCTGATCGACGGCGAAGGCGCCCGCATCGCGGACCTGAAGCGCCGGCTCTCGATGTTCCGCCTCCGGGCCAAGGTCGCCGTCGACGACGTCGGCGAGGGATTCGAGGTCTGGCACGGCTGGGGCGGCGGCGCGCTCGACGCGTTCGATCTGGCGGAGCCCGGCGCGGCACGGCCGGTCGGGGATGCGTTCGTGCTCGCCGATCCCCGCCTGCCGGCGCTCGGCATCCGGCTGATCGCACCGAAGGGCCGGGGCGGGGCGTTGCTTGCCGAACGTGGCTTCAGTGCCGGGGATTGGGCAGATTGGGATCTGCTGCGCCTGTCGCTCGGCGTGCCCGACGGCAGCCGGGACCTGGTGGCCGAGAAGTCGATCCTGCTGGAGAGCGGGTTCGACGAGCTCAACGGCGTGTCGTGGACCAAAGGCTGCTACATGGGCCAGGAGCTGACCGCCCGGACCAAGTATCGCGGCCTCGTCAAGAAGCGGCTGATGCCGGTCCGGATCGACGGGCCACTCCCGTCGCCGGGAACGCCGGTTATGAAAGATGGTGCCGAGGCCGGCGAGATCCGCTCGGGACAGGACCAGACGGCGCTGGCGCTGATCCGGCTCGACGCGCTCGACGCCCCGCTCACCGCCGGCGAGGCGCGGATCATCCCGCTGCGGCCCGACTGGGCGCGCTGGTAGAGACTACCAGACGAACGGAATGAGAGCGGCGGTGCGGCGGCGATAAGCCTCGTATTCCGGAAAGGTCTCGCTCATCCGCGCCTCCTCGACGCGCAGCTTGCGGACGAAGGCCACGGCCACGAGCGCCAGCGCGATGATGCCTCGCCACTCGCCGATCGCCAGCGCCGTGCCCAGCACCGCGAGCAGCAGCCCGGTGTAGATCGGGTGGCGGATGGCGGCGTAGGGGCCGGTGGTCACCAGCGCGTGGCCCTCCTTGACGGTCACGTTGCCGCTCCAATTGTCGCCGATATGGGCGCGGGCCCAGACGCCGAGCATCATCCCGGCCGTCGCCAGCGCCACACCGATCCATCCTGGAACCGGGCCGGACGGCAGGAACCGGACCATCAGGAACGGCACGTAGCGCCCGAACCGGAAGAGACGCAGACTCAGGAGCAGCGATGCGAGAACGAGCGGCCCGACATGGAGCCAGCGCGAGACCGGGGATTCCTGCCACTGCGCCGGCTTTGACCACAACGACGCGACCGTCCAGACCACCAGCCAGACCAGCCACAGGATGCCGATGACGAGCTTCGGCCCGACGCCGTGCATCAAGCGGCGATCTCGTCGACGGCGGGCGGCGGTTCCTTGATCTCCTCGGCGCCATGCATCCACGTGACGAGCTTGCCGGAGATCGTCCAGAGAATTGCCGCAAAGACGGCGAGGACCACGGCGATGCCGCTGAAGATCGTGAGTTCGCCGAAACGGCCCGCCTGCGCCCCGATGTAGCCTTGCAGGAGATTGGCGAAGAAGTTGATGAGGAACCAGACGCCCATCATGACGCTCGCCAGCCGCGGCGGCGACAGCTTGGTTACCATGGAGAGACCAACCGGCGAGATGCACAGCTCGCCCATGGTGTGAAGGAGGTAGGCGAGGACCAGCCAGACCATCGAGGCTTTGCCGTGGGCCTCCTGGTCGAAGACGGCGCCGACCATGAACACGAACCCGATCGCCGTGAACACCAGCCCCAAGATCATCTTGATCGGCGTGGGCGGATTGCGTCCCACCGCGCCGAGACGGCTCCAGACCGCCGCGAAGATCGGCCCCAGGATGATGATGAACATTGGGTTGGCCGCCTGGAAATAGCCGGCCGGCATCTCGTAGGTTGCAGTTAAGTAACGGTCTGTCTTCTCGGAAGCGTAGAGATTCATCAGGCCGCCCGCCTGCTCGAACGATGCCCAGAAGAGCACAATGAAAACGAACAGCACGAAGATCACGCGCAGCCTGTCCCATTCTTCCCGGGTCAGGGGCTCGTGCTTCCCGCCGCTGGCGGCGAGCGCGCGGCGGGCCGACGGCTGCACCCCGATGTCGCCGAGGAACCGTTGCGCGAGCAGCAGCTGTATCACCACTGACAGGAGCATGCCCGAGCCGGCGGCGAAATAGCCGAAGCGCCATCCCCAGGCGGCGGACTCGCCGAGGGTGGAACAGACGAGCGGTGCCAGAAAGGCGCCCGCGTTGATGCCCATGTAGAAAATGGTGAAGGCGCCGTCGCGCCGCGCGTCGCCCTCGCGGTAGAGATCGCCCACCATGGTCGAGATGTTGGGCTTGAAGAAGCCATTGCCGATCACGATCAGGCCGAGGCCGACGTAGAAGAGCGTGATGCTTCCCGGCACCGCGTAGGCGAGGGTGAATTGTCCCGCCGCCATGACAAGACCGCCGATGATGACCGAACGGCGCTGGCCGATGAAATTATCCGCGAGCCAGCCGCCAATCACCGGAGTGAAATACACGAGCCCCGTGTACCAGCCGTAGAGGACCAGCGCGTCGGCATCGCTCCAACCGAAGCCGGGATTGGCGTCGGTGGTGGCGGCCACAACGGTCAGCGTCAGCAGCGCCCGCATGCCGTAGTAGCTGAACCGCTCCCACATCTCCGTGGCGAAGAGCAGGTAGAGTCCGAGCGGGTGGCCGAGCCAGGTGGCCGTCGTGCCCCCCGGCCGGTCCCCGGCAATGGTTTGAGTCGTCATCCGGCACCCGTCCCGAATTCATGCGGCGCCCTGCGGCGCGTTTCTGCGGCCAGTCTTCGTTCGTGTCGCGCGTCTAAGCAAGCCTCATGCGCCCTGCGGCATCTGGGTAGCGGAATGAAGCGCCGCACGGTTGCGTCACCGGGAAGTCCGCCCGGCGGCCCCGCGCGGCCGGCCCACCCATGGAGAAACGGCATGACACTCGCAAGATCACTGATCGCCACCGCGACAGCGATGGCAGCCAGCGCGTTCGTCGCCCATCCGGCAGGAGCCGATCCCTCCGACGAGGTCACCCAGACGAATCTCGTCTCCGACATGCCCGGCGTCGCGACGACCCTCGATCCGAACCTGAAGAACCCCTGGGGCATCGCCTTCGCCCCCGACAGCCCGTTCTGGTTCTCCGACAACAATTCCGGGCTTTCGACGCTCTATGACGGGCAGGGAAACATCATTCCCCTCGTCGTCACCATTCCGGCCGCGCCCGGTCAGCCGGCCGGCACGCCCACCGGCATCGTCTGGAACTCGACCCAGGGATTCCAGGTCCCGGTGCCCAACTCGAACCCGGCCAGCACCGCCGCGTCGGTCTTCATCTTCGCGACGGAAGACGGCACGATCGCCGCCTGGAGCCCCACCATCAGCGTCCCGAATGCCGAGACCTTCGTCGACAATTCCGGCTCGGGCGCGGTCTACAAGGGGCTCGCGCTCGCCACCAACAGCGGCGGCAATTTCCTCTTCGCCACCAACTTCCGTGCCGGCACCGTCGATATATTCGACAGCACCTTCAAGCAGGTGACGTCGTCCGGCGGCTTCACCGATCCCCATATCCCATCGGATTATGCGCCGTTCGGGATCGCCAATATCGACGGCGATCTCTTCGTCACCTATGCCAAGCAGGATGCGGCGAAGCATGACGACGTGGCCGGCGAGGGCCACGGCTTCGCCGATGTGTACAGTTCGGACGGCGTGCTGCTGCGCCGCTTCGCCGAGCACGGAACGCTCAACTCGCCGTGGGGGATCGTCCGGGCTCCCTACGGATTCAGGCAGTTCGCCGGCGACATCCTGATCGGCAATTTCGGTGACGGCACGATCCATGCCTACCCGCCCTCCGGCGGGTTCTTCAGCGAGACGCTGCGCGGCCCGCACCATCACCCGATCGTAATCGACGGGCTCTGGGGCCTGTCGACGGGCACCGCGCTCAACTCGGACGCCGACACGATCTACTTCACCGCCGGCCCGAACGACGAGGCGGACGGGCTCTTCGGATCGCTCACGCCCGGCGCCGGTCACGGCGGCGGCCACTGGTAAAGTAGGCACCCCCTCCTCCTGTCCTCCTCCCGCAAGGGGAGGAGGAACGCAGCGGCCAAATCTATCCCCCTCCCCTTGCGGGAGGGGGCATTGGAAGGGCAGGGCAATCGCTTCAGGTTAACGGCGTTCTTATGTCGGGAGGCATACCGGTCGAGGCGGGAATGTGATTCATGGGTGGCTTCGTTGAACGACGAGGTCGCCGATGTCGAAATCACCGGGCAGTTGCAGTCTTCTGGAACA
>DATGFU010000652.1:0-3835 GCA_035308865.1 Allostellaceae bacterium
CTCGCATTATTTCGGCAGCAAGAAGGAGCTCCTGCTCTTCACGCTGCGGGAATGCGCCGCCCGCCAGGTCGCTCGCCTCAAGAGCGCCATGAAGAACGGCGCCGAGATCGCCGACTGCCTGGGCACGCTGCTGCCGCTCGACGAGGAGCGGCTGGTCGATTCCAAGGTGTGGCTCGTGTTCTTCGGCGCGGCGCTGCAGGACCCGGAAATCGCCGAGGTGCAGGCCCAGTTCGGCGCGCGCTGGCGCCATCTGATCGCCGGGCTGCTCAAGATTCGCGGCTGGTTCACCGCCGACACGCCGCACCGGCTGCGCGACTTCGTCGCCCAGCGGCTCCAGAGCGCCGTCGCCGGCATCGCGACGCATGGCGCGCTCGGGCTCTGGCCGCCCGAGCTTCAGCGCGAGCTGATGAGGGTGGAGGTGGAAGCGGCGCTGGCGATTCTCCCGGCCGCGTCCGCTCGGACCGTCCGCGAGCCCGCGCCGACGCCGGCCACTGAAGCGGCTGCGGAGAACGCACGGCTGCGGAGCCTCCTCATCGAGTCGCTCCTCGAGGTCGAGGCGTTGCGGGATCAGCGGAGCCCCCCAGTCGTTCCGCCCGATCGGTCGGAAGCCGGTCCGTGGCGAAAGGCGGGAGTTGCCTAGCAGGAACGATGGGACTCCCAGAAACAGCTGGCCGCCGCTGCCACTCGCCCCACTAAGGGAACCAAAGCCCCATCCGGATGGATTGAGAAAGAAGTCACCCCGCGGGTGAGAGTGCAATTTGGAGCATGCGTGATGAAACCGTTGACTTCCGCGCGCATCGCGACCGCCCTGTCCGCAGGCGCGCTCGCCGTCATGGGATCGATGCTCATCGGCGCCACGGCCGTTGCTCAGGAGACGGTGACGACGACCGATTCCGTGACGATCGAGGCGCCGCGCGTCTTCCGCCAGGAGATCGGCCGGACGTCTTCCGGTATTCCGATCGAACAGGTGTCGCTGTCCAACCGGGTCGGCTTCAACGACCTCGACCTGCGCAATCCCGGCGACATCGCGGAGCTGCAGCGCCGCGTCAGCGCCGCCGCCTGGGACGGCTGCCGGGAACTGGACTGGCGGTATCCGGACAGCATGGATCCGCCGACCGGTTCACGCTCGGACTGCTTTCGCGAGGCGGTCGCGAGCGCGATGGACCAGGTCAACGCGGCCGTCGCGGCGGCGCAGCAGTAGCGCCCGGTCCGGGACGGCGTCAGAGTTCTATGGCGCCGGCGCCGCTGTCGCCTCTATCGTGCGGGGCCTGCCGCGCATGATGGACAGCGAATGTCGGTTCAAGACGCCCTCGGAGACGGAAGCTCGTTTGCCGCGCCGGAACCCGACCTGACCCCGGCTGAGCTCGTCCGCCGCGCCCGCGCCTTGCGGCCGATGCTGCGGGCGCAGCAGGAAGCGGCGGACGCGCGCGGCTGGTATCTCGACGAGGTGCACGAGGCGCTGCGCGCCGGCGGGTTCTACCGGGTCGTGCAGCCGCGGCGGTTCGGCGGCTACGAGTTCGAGCCGGGGACGCTCGCCCGCGTGGTCATCGAGATCGCGCGCGGGCATCCGTCGAGCGGCTGGTGCTACTGCCTGAGCTCGTCGCATGCGCTCACCGTCGCGTCGCATTTCGGCGCGGCGGCGCAGGCGGCCCTCTTCGGTCCCGACGGCGATTTCCGCTCCCCGCACCGCAGTCCGCCGGCCGGGACGCTCCAGCGCGTGGCAGGCGGGTACCGGGTCTCGGGCGCGTGGCAATACGCGTCCGGCGCGCCGATCTGTACCCATTTCATGGGCGGCGCCGTGATCCCGCCGGCGGACGGGCGACCGCCGCGCGGGGTCGACTTCATCGTACCGCGCGAGCGGATCGAGATCCTCGACGACTGGGGCGGCGACCGGAGCCTGGGCATGCAGGGTTCCGGGTCGCACACGGTGCGGCTCGACGATGTCTTCGTCGCCGACGAATTCATCGTCAATTCGATCCTGCTGACGCTGCCCGACTGGCGCGACGGGACGCCCGGCACGCGGCTTCACGGCAATCCGATGTATCTCGGCGTGCCGGCCGGCATCTACCACGCGACCTTCGGGGCGATCCTGACCGGCACCGCCCATGCCGCGATCGACGAGTTCGAGGAGATCATGCGGCGCAAGGCGGTGATGGGGAATCCGTCGCTGATGCGGACCCACGACCCGACGAGCCAGGCGGCGCTCGGCGAGGCGATGGCCATGACCCACGCAGCCGAGGCGATCACGCTCTCGGTCATGGACGAGTACATGGACCAGGCCCGCCGCTGGCAGGCGACCGGCCAGTCGATCACGAGCGAGGACACGTTCAAGCTGTGGGCGACCGCCCAGCGCGGCTGCTTCCTCGCCTGCGACGCGGTGCAGCTGCTCTTCCGCGCCGCCTCGGCCTCGTCATCCCACAAGGGACAGCGGATGCAGCGCTATTTCCGCGACATCCAGATGTACCTCGTCCACCCCTCTGCCCAGCCGATCGTGGCGCAGTTCTACGCGCAGCACCGGCTGGGCCTGGGCCAGCCCCTCGGCCTCTCCAGCTGAATCCGCCCCTACGGCGTGTAGGCGTAGACCGTGCCGTAGCCCCAGCGCTGGTCCGGCCCGGCGCCGCCCGCCGAGGTCGTGCCGTAGATCGTGCCGTTCGCCCCGAGATAGACTCCGCTATAGGGCGTCGAGCCGTCCGTGCCGGCGCTGAAATTGTGCACGACGGTCTCCGTCCAGGGCAGGGTGGTCCCGGGCGTCAGGCGGAAGATCGTGCCGAAGGCCTTCGTGCCGCCGAACGGCGTCGCCCCGTAGATTCGGCCGGTCGAATCGATGGCCAGAGGTCCCTGCGGCCCGATCCCGTCGATATTGTTGTTGGCGAAGCTGTAGAGGATCTTCTCGGTCCAGCCGCCGCTGCCGGGGACCAGTTCGAAGACGGTGCCGGCGCCGGCCGTGCCGCCTTGCGAGGTCGTGCCGTAGAGCACGCCGCCCGCGCCCGGCAGGAGCGGCCCGTGGGGCAGCGAGCCGTCATTGGCCTGCTCCCCGAAGCTGTAGATGACGGTCTCGGTCCAGCCGCCGCCGGTCACCGGCGACAACTCGAAGACGGCGCCGTTGCTGTTGGCGCCGCCCGAGATGGTCGTGCCGTAGATATTGTCCTTGCTGTCGAAAGCCAGGCCGGCCTGCGGCGAATACCCGTCGCCGGAGCCGTAGGCCTGGAAATCGTAGAGCACGGACTCGGTCCAGGGCTGGCCCGTGCCGGTCGGGGGCACCAGGGCGAAGACCAGCCCCCCTTCGTTGGAGCCGCCATAAGAGGCGGTGCCGTAGAACTTGCCGGAACGAAACACCAGGCCGGAAGCGGGCCAGTATCCCGTCAGGTTGCTCGGGCCGAAATTGAAGAGCCGCGGCTGCGTCCAGGCGGCGCCTTCCGTCTTCGGCGGGACCAGCGCGTAGATCATTCCCTGATCGGCGGTGCCGCCCATGTATGACGTGCCGAAGAGCGTGCCGAAGGCGTTGAAGGCGAGGCCGCCCAATATGTCGGCACCGTCGGTCGCGCCGCCGAAATTGTGGATGACCGTGTAGGTCCAGGCGCCGCCGGACGTGCCCGGCGGGCTCAGCTCGAACACTACGCCGCGGTTGGAGCTGCCGCCCTCCGCCGCAGTGCCGTAGAGATTGCCGCTCGCATCGGCGACGAGCGGGGTCTGCGAGGCGAACCCGTCCGAGCCGCCGAAGGCATGCAAGGTCTGGAACGTGGCCGCCGCGGCAGGGTGCACGGGCATCGACAGAGCGAGGGCGGTCCCGAAAACCGCCGCAGGCGGAAAGGTTCGCCGATGGGGTGACGTCATG
>DATGFU010000653.1:0-4004 GCA_035308865.1 Allostellaceae bacterium
GCGAACGTACGCGTCAAACGCGATGGTGACATCCGCGCGGTGAACATCACCACGGCACCGCACCCTGGTTTTCCCACGGATATGCAGGCTCAGTTCCTGGTGCTTATGAGCATCGCGCGAGGCGAGAGCGTCATCACCGAGACGATCTTCGAGAACCGGTTCATGCACGTGCCCGAACTGATCCGCATGGGCGCGAACATCAATATCCATGGGGCGTCTGCGCTGGTCCGCGGCGTCAGGCGGCTGATCGGCGCGCCGGTGATGGCGACCGACCTCCGCGCCTCGGTCTCTCTGGTCCTGGCGGCGCTGGCCGCGGAGGGCGAAAGCATCATCCACCGCGTCTATCATCTCGACCGCGGCTACGAGCGCCTGGAAGGCAAGCTCGCCGCCTGCGGCGCCGAGATCGAGCGGCTGCGCGGGGATTGACGGCGATGGATGAGCTCCTCCGCCTCCGCGCCGCCGACGATGAGGATCTGGCCGTGCTTTCCGCCTGCCTGCAGGACGCGCTCGTCGCGGTCGGCGACATGGAATACAGCGCTTCGGAGCAGCGCTTCGTGCTGGTCGCCAACCGGTTCCGCTGGGAAGCGTCCTCTGCTCCGAAGGCGCCCTGCGCGCGCATCCTCACCGGCATCACGATCGAGGGCGTCACCGGAGCGCGGCGGTGGCGGATCGATCCGCGCAAGCGCGACCAGATCCTGGCGCTGCTGACGCTGCGTGCTGTGCCGGAAGGCATCGAGCTGACCTTTGCCGGCGGACGGGCGATCCGGCTCGATGTCGATGAGATCAAGGTCAGGCTACAGGATTTCGGGGAAGACTGGCCGGCGCTCGCCCGGCCTTGCCACGAAAAGTAGGGTTCATGCTGATCCGGCCGGCCCTGCCGGAAGATCGCGACGCGATCTGGCGCGTGCTCGAGCCGACCATTCGGGCCGGCGAGACCTATGCCTTGCCCCGCGACATGAGCGCGGCGGATGCGGTTGCCTATTGGCTGAGTCCGGGCCACGAAGCCTTCGTGGCCGAGGAGGAGGAGCGGGTCGTCGGGACGTATTTCCTGCGCGCCAATCCGCAGGCGGGGCCGGACGTGGCGAATTGCGGTTACGTCACTGCGCTTGAGGCCACCGGCCGCGGCGTTGCGCGTCGGATGGCCGAACACTCGTTTGCTCAGGCGCGCGAGCGCGGCTTCGCGGCAATGCAGTACAATTTCGTCGTCAGCACCAATGAGCGCGCCGTCGCGCTATGGCGCGGTCTCGGCTTTATGACGGTCGGCCGTCTTGAGCGCGCCTTCGACCACCCGCGATTCGGTTCCGTGGATGCTTTGGTTATGAGCCGTCCCTTATAGGACGCTCGCCTGAGTCAGACGCCGCGCCCCCGCATGTAGCGACGCTCGGGGCGGTAGGTCAGCCACGCGATCAGATTCCTGAAGCTCACCGAAATACTCTGCGTCAGCCTGCTCATCACAATCACCATAGTCGACGATCGCTCTGTTACCGTCGGAAACGAACTCCGCGCCGGTGCCGACAAGCAGATAATGGGATCCAATGATGGCGAAACTGTGAAGATCCTTGGGAATTCGCAAGACTTTGTCCAAAATTGCAGACATCGGGGGTGGTGGGCGCCGTTGACCACTGGACCTGGCCCATTCCGACTCTTGATAAGGTGATCGCCTGAGCTTTTTTCGCGTATCGCTGGCACGAGCCGCACCGACTCGACGGAACCATGCGCCAACGGTGTAGGATCGGCTGGGCAGGTGCCGTCGAGGGGAGGGGGAGAGTGCCGCAATTCCTGGTTTTGGCCTATGACGGCACGGGTGATGAGGCCATTTCACGGCGGAAGGCGGTACGGCCCGCGCATATCGCGGGGATCGGCCCAATGCTGGGGCGGGGCGAGCTCAAGGCCGCCGGGGCGATCCTCGACGACGCCGGCGACATGATCGGCTCCGTCGTAATCGCTGAATTCCCGAGCCGCGCCGAGCTCGATGCCTGGCTGGCGCGCGAGCCCTACGTCACCGAGGGCGTCTGGAAAACGATCGAAGTGCGCCCGTTCCACATCGCCGTGCTGGACAACAAGATCGTGTCGTGATCGGCGGGTGGGTATACATCCTCGCCAGCAAACGCAACGGCACGCTCTATGTCGGCGTAACAAGCGACCTCGCACAGCGGATCACTCAGCATAGGTCCCGCCAGGTCGAAGGCTTCACCCAAAAGTATGACGTGACCGTGCTGGTCTACGTCGAGCGCCATGAATTGATGCTGGACGCAATCCAGCGGGAAAAGCAGGTCAAGAAGTGGAATAGGGCTTGGAAGATCAGGCTGATCGAAGAGCAGAATCCGCAATGGCGCAATCTTTTTGATGATTTGATTCGCTGACCTATCTTCCGTGCGTCATCCCCGCGAAGGCGGGGATCCAAGGCCGCAGACCCGGAACCCGGTCCTCTGGATCCCCGCCTTCGCGGGGATGACGGGAGGTTCATTGGGATCAGGCATGCCCAGCCGTTCTGGACAGGCTCCCGCGCATTCACTAAATCCCGCTCTCCGCCGCCGTTCGGGACATTCGGGATTGCGCAGCGACGACAAGCTGATTCTGGCGCTGCCGAAGGGGCGGATCCTCAAGGAGGCGCTGCCGCTGCTGGCGCGGGCCGGGATCGAGATCGAGCCGGCCTTCGCCGACGAGAATGCGCGGCAGCTGCGCTTCGCGACCAGCGTTCCAGGGCTGGACGTGATCCGCGTGCGCAGTTTCGACGTCGCAACCTTCGTCGCCTTCGGTGCGGCCGAGATCGGCGTCGCCGGCAGCGACGTGCTGATGGAGTTCGACTACAGCGAAATCTACGCGCCCCTCGATCTCGGCATCGGCCGCTGCCATCTCGCGATCGCCGAGCCGGCCGACTTGCGCGAAGGGGACGAGCCGACCCGCTGGAGCCACGTCCGGGTGGCCACGAAATATCCCGAGATCACCAGGCGGCATTATGCGGCACGCGGCGTACAGGCCGAGTGCATCGAGCTCAGCGGCGCCATGGAGCTGGCGCCCGGCCTCTTCCTGTGCCGCCGCATCGTCGACCTGGTGCAGACCGGCTCGACCCTGAAGGCAAACGGGCTGGTGGAGATCGAGAGGATCGCCCAGGTCTCGTCGCGGCTCGTCGTCAATCGGGCCGCGGTCAAGACGCGGCCGGCGGAGATCGGCGCCTGGATCGAGCGGTTCCGGAAGGCGGTGGCCCATGCCGGCTGAGCCGCGCCGCCTTCAGTCCGCCGCGTCCGGCTTCGCGCGTGAGTTCGCCGCACTGGCCGATGAAATCCGCGAGACTGCCGCGGAGGTGGATGGTGTCGTTGCCCAGATCCTGGCCGACGTCCGAGCGCGCGGCGATGCGGCGCTGGTCGAGCTGACTCACCGTTTCGATCGTCATCCCGTGACCGTGGAAACGCTCCGCATCGGGGCCGACGAGATCGGCCGCGCGGTGGCGTCGTGTCCTGCGCAACAGGTCGCGGCGCTGGAGCTCGCCGCCCAACGCATCCGCGCCTATCACGAGCGCCAACGCCCGGCCGATGCGGATTGGACGGACGACGCCGGCGTCAGGCTCGGCTGGCGCTGGACGGCGGTGGTGGCGGCCGGACTCTATGTTCCCGGCGGCACGGCGAGCTATCCGAGCTCTGTGCTGATGAACGCCATCCCGGCGAAGGTTGCCGGAGTCGACCGGCTGGTGATGGTGGTCCCGACGCCGGACGGCCAGCTCAACCCGCTGGTCCTCGCCGCGGCACGGATCGCCGGGGTCGACGAGATCTACCGGATCGGCGGCGCCCAGGCCGTCGCGGCGCTGGCCTACGGCACGGCGACGGTCGCACGCGTCGACAAGATCGTCGGACCGGGCAATGCCTATGTCGCGGCGGCGAAGCGACAGGTCTTCGGCACCGTCGGGATCGACACGATCGCCGGCCCTTCGGAGATCCTGGTCGTGGCGGACGGGCAGAACGATCCGCACTGGATCGCCGCCGATCTCCTGAGCCAGGCCGAGCACG
>DATGFU010000654.1:0-3935 GCA_035308865.1 Allostellaceae bacterium
CCCCCACCTCACCCTAACCCTCTCCGCCCCCGAGGGCGGAGAGGGGACGATGGCGGCACGATTCAAGGCCCCGACCGATCGGCCATCGGCGTCAGTCCGGCGTCGAGGGCCACCTCTTCGGTGACGCGATGCATGATCCGGCCGAACCGGGCGGTTTCGCCCGCCATGTAGGCGAAATGCAGCAAGCCGGCGGCGGCGAGGATGACGGCCGGGCCGCTCAGACCGGCGATCAGCGCCGCCGCGGTCGCAAGCGCCCAGCCGCGCAGGATCATCGTGCCCAGGCGCGAGAGGCGCAGCGTGCAGCGCACGCGCAGCACGCGCTTGCCGCCGCCGTGGTTCTCGCCGCAGACCAGGAACAGCGCGCGGCTCCACAGTCCCCGCGAGATCTTGAGATCCCAGTCGTTCCAGCCTTCGTCGATCTGCACGAAGTACTTGCGCGGCACCAGGAAGGCCATGACGCCGCCGACCAGCACCTCCTTCTCCTCGCCGTGCTCGCCCCAGTAGCTCAGCAAGAGCGCGCGGTCGCGCCAGTCGACGCGCGCCCGTTGTGCCGGCCGGAAGCGCGGCTGCGGCGCCTCGGCGCGGGTCTCCTTCAGGCGCCATTTGAGGCGCGTCCAGCCGCGGACCAGCGGCCCCAGGTAGATCAGCAGCGCGATCAGCGCCCGCGCCTTCAGCCCGCGGAAGCGCGGATCGATCGGCGCCTTCATGGCGCCTGAGATGCAGACCGCCCAACTCGTCAGAATCGGCACCAGCAGCAGCGACCACCAGCCGCCGGCCGCGATCCCGGCCACGGCCAGCGCGATCGCCGCGACGTTCCATTCGAAGCTGAGCGGCAGGTACGCGGCGAGCGAGGAGGGCGGCTCGTACATGGTCTGGAAGAGCCCGCGCCCGAACGTGCCGGAATAGATCAGCGGGCGGCGCGACAGCAGCAGCGAGGCCGAAAGATCGCCGTAAATCCGCCCGAGCCACTTGGCCTGGCCGAACAGGTTGAAGCGCAGCGGATGCTTGCCGTAGACCAGCGCCTCCGCCTTGCCGTAGCCCCTCTGCTGCTGGAGATAGGCCTCGACCGTGTTGCGCCGGAAATGCCAGACGACGGCGGCCGGCGCGAAGCCGATCGTGTAGCCGGCATTCTGGAAGCGCCAGCAGATGTCGACATCGTCGCCGGCGGCGCGGAACAGCGGATCGAACCCGCCCAGCTCCATCAGCACGTCGCGGCGGAAGGCCATGTTGCAGCCGGCGATGTGCTCCGCCACCTCGTCCGAGATCAGCACATGGGTGGGGCCGCCGGGCGAGACGGCGACGGCGGCCGGGACCAGCGCGTTCTCCGGCGGCGGGAAGTTCGGCCCGCCGACCGCGGCGAGGCCGCCGTGCTGCAGCTTCGCGACCAGATAGGTCAGCCAGTCGCGGTCGGCGACGCAGTCCGAATCGGTATAGGCGATCACCGAGCCGCTCGCCGCCGCGGCCCCGACATTGCGGGCGACCGACAGGCCCTGGTTCTCCTGGTTGATCACCCGGCAGAAGGGGAACTGGTCGGCGATCGCCCGCGTGCCGTCGGTCGAGCCGTCATTGACGAGAATCACCTCGTAGTCGGGATAATCGAGGTGCTGGAGCGAGGCGAGGCAGGGCTCCAGCGTACGCTCCGAATTGTAAGCGCAGACCACGACCGAGACGCGCGGCGGCGCCTCGATCGGCGGCGGCAGGGGGCCGCGATACTGCGCCGCCACCCGCGCCAGCGACGGCTTCGCCACCCGGTCGCGATCGACCAGGCCGAACGCCCAGTCCTCGATCAGATGCCCGCCGGTGAACCACTCGTCGGTCCAGGCGAAGACGCAGGTACCGGCGCAGCCAAGCTCGAAGGCAGTGCGGACCTGCCACTCCAGCGTCTCGGCCTGGTGCGCCTCGCCCTGGCGCATCGTGTCCATGCCGAACTCGGTCAGGACCAGCGGACGGTCGATCGCGAGGTTGTGCAGCCGCGCGACATAGCGGCGGAAGGCCCCCTGATCGTGGAGGTAGACGTTGAAGCAGACGAAATCGGTGAAATCGACCGTCAGGTACTCGGTCGACGGGAAGTTGGCATAGCTGATCAAACCTTCGGGGTGCCACTCGTGCACCGCGCCGGCGAGATCCTTGAGGAAGTCCCGCACCCGGTCGACCCCGTGCCAGCGGATCATGTCCGGCGGGATCTCGTTGCCGATCAGATAGGCCAGCAGAGCCGGATGGCGCTCGAGGCCGCGCACCCCTTCCAGGACCGAGTCGCGGATGCCCCGCGCTGTCTTGCGGTCGGCCAGGAAGGTGATGTGCTGCGCCCACGGAATCCCTGCCAGCACGCGCAGCCCGCGCTCGCCCGCGAGATCGAGCAGCCAGCCCGGCGGCACCGTGAAGACGCGCACCGTGTTGACGCCGGATTCCGCCATCAGGGCGAAATCCTGCGCCACGCGCGAGGGCGCCGGGAATTGCGCGAGATCGCCACCCGGCGCGAACGGGCCGTAGGTGACGCCCTTCAGGAAGAGCTTCTCGTTCCCGGCGAAGAGGAACTTGCCCTCGACCGTAACCGGCAGAAGCTTTGGCCGGGCCGGGGTCGGCGCGGCCGGTGCCTCCGCTTCGACGACCGCGTCCAACGGTCAGCGTCCCGGCTCAGTGCGCGAGAGGCGACCGCTCAATGCCGGTCGCCCCGGCAGTGCCATGCCCAGGCCGTCGCGACGATCGTCTCGAGATCGGATCGGCTCGGCTGCCAGCCGAAGAGCGAGCGGGCGCGCCTTGGATCGGCGACCAGCTCGGCCGGGTCGCCGGCGCGCCGTCCGACCTCGCGGCGCGGCACCGGGCGGCCGGTCACATGCTCGACCGCTGCAATCACCTCCCGCACCGTATGGCCCTCGCCGGTGCCGAGATTGACCGCGGCCGACTCGCCGCCGTCCATCAGATGGCGCAGCGCCGCGACATGTGCCTCGGCGAGATCGGTGACGTGGATGTAGTCGCGCACGCAGGTGCCGTCGCGCGTCGGATAGTCGGTGCCGTAGATCTCGATCGCGTCGCGCTTGCCCGCGGCGGCGTCGAGCACCAGCGGGATGAGATGCGTCTCGGGCTCGTGACGCTCCCCGGTGTCGCCGTCGGGATCGGCGCCGGCGGCGTTGAAGTAGCGCAAGGAGGCCGAGGCGATACCGTGTGCCGGCCCGTACCAGTGCAGCGCCCGTTCGATCATCAGCTTGGTCTCGCCGTAGGGATTGACCGGGCGCTGCGGCGAGTCCTCGGTGATCGGCACCGTGTCGGGCGTGCCATAGGTCGCGCAGGTCGAGGAGAAGACGATCGGCCTGACGCCCGACAGCCGCATCGCCTCGAGCAGCGACAGCGTTCCCACCACGTTGTTGTGGAAGTAGATCTCCGGCTTCGCCACCGATTCGCCAACATAGGCGAAGGCGGCGAAATGCATGACCGCCTCGATCGCGTGCTCCTCGATCACGCGCGTCACCAGCTCGCGGTCGGCGATGTCGCCCTCGACCAAGGGCCCCCATTTCACCGCCTCGCGATGGCCGTAGACGAGATTGTCCAGCACGACCGGGCGGAATCCCGCGGCGGCCAAAGCCTTCGCCGCGTGGCTGCCGATGTAGCCGGCGCCGCCGGTGACCAGGACACTCTTCATCACAAATCGCCCGCGCCGTGGTGTCGCCGTTCCCGCCGGCCCGAAGCCACAACGGATTGTGGCGATGTTATGTTCCAGAACGCGGTAGGGGCGGAAGGAAAAATCGGCGGCCGGCCCGCGGTAGGTGCCCGCGCGGCCCCGCCTCCGCGTCCCGGCGAAGAGTTCGGTCAAGCTCCCCCGCGGAGGGGCTAGGGCATTCACACATCTCACGCCGAATGTGGCCGATGTCCCCTCTCCGCCCCCGGCACGGGCTGTCCGGGGAATCGAAATCGGTTGCAGGCGCCGCTTCGGAGGCTCT